>CAYPMJ010000048.1:0-13312 GCA_964411785.1 uncultured Oscillospiraceae bacterium | reverse complement strand
TGAAATAAATGACAGCTGTAGGCCAGGGACTGGGTTCCTCCAGTCCCTGGCTTGATTTTAACTGATCAGTGGCCACGTGGTGTGGGTCTGCGTGCCGCGTCTCTGGCCAGTAAATAGTTCCTCCATGATGGTAGAGAAGCGCGGCGTCCTTCGACGAATGGCCTAACTCTCCCTTTCCTGTCTGGCCTCATCATCTCTCAATTTTATGTGCATAATAGACAAAATGTGTCATTTAAAAGCAGCAATGTGCTGAAAATGAAAAAGTTTTGAAAAAATATGTCATAAACTGGCCTCTTCCGGCCATATATAGGTAGGAGCTGTGTCTGCGCTTGCATATTTTGCATAATGATATGGTGTTTTTGCAAAATCTTTATTATGCCTATTGACAAAATTTTGGATATGGTTTATTATTTAGCTGTTCACAAGCACGGACAAGTGACATTTCCGGGTCGCTTGCAAGGTCTTTGGCGTTGTTATTAGAGAGAGCGAGGTGGAGATACCGATCCAGAATATTCAATTCAATTTGCCACATTTTCTTAGTTCTTGGAGAGGAACTTTAAAAACTACTACTTTATATTATACGAGGTGAAAATTTATGAAAAGGACATGGAGAATTACTCTGACTGTTGTCCTGGTCGCTGCAATGACTCTGACCTTGGCGTTCCCTGCGTTTGCAGTGGAGGCAAGCGAAGCTGCAGTTACAGCGGCTGATCCTGGAGCCGGCGCTGAGATTCAGTCCGTGAGCGTAGCGAATATATGCCCGTTCTGCGGCGAGGAGATCACCGAGGTTGTTTACGACTACCGCTACACCGACAAAAGCGATACACTACATACGGTCACTCCACTCATCCGTGGTGAGCACTGCGGCAGGACGTTCTATGAGCGGGACGGGACGTCCTGTGACGAGCCTCACGACTGGGGTGAAAGAACCATCGCCGAAGAGAGCCACCTGTCCACTGTCTCGCCCTCCGAGCACTATGTCATTTACGAGTGGCGGTGCAACGAGTGCAATCATCTCCTGCAGAGTGATCGTCAGTCAACGGGATGCACGTCCGACCACTGTTATTGGCAGCTTGGATCATGACCAGGGGGGAGCGGACTGAAAGTGTGACCTGTCGACCGGGGGTTGGGTCTGACACTCCCCCGGTCGTGCCTTAAATGGTGATGGCTGGAGGGTAAAGAAAACAAGAGTGGCCACTGTGCCTTTAACCATAATTTTATTTTAGGAGGTGTAGAAGTGCGAAGTATCCGGCAGCTCTGGAGACGACCACTGAAGACTATTCTTGGAATCGCGTTCCTTGCTCTGGCGTGTGCATTCCTGTGCGTGGCGGTGGAGGAATACTTCTCCGCAGGGAACTCGCAGGAGCAGATCGAGTCCAATTATTATACTATGGCTTTCATGACTGGCGAATACATTCCGGATGGCTCTCCCAACACTGCGGAATGGCAGAGGCAGTTCAAGAAGGTTCAGTACTACCTGGGGACACTTCCAGAGAAGTACCCCGATGTAATCGAAACAGTGTATAAACACGGCCGGGCCAACGTTTTCTGCCCGGAACTCACGCCTCTTAATCTGATGAACCTCGGCCCCAAGTTGTGCGACGTTTCCTTTGCGCCCTGGACAAAGATGGCGCTTGTTTTCACATTGGAGAGCGATTTGGACCCGGATAATGAAGTAAGCACCCAGTTGACAGGTACCATTGTGGAGGCCTTGGCTGTACCGGACGTCATAACAGATCCGGTCGGCAGAAGGCTTCTTGTGTCCATAGCCAGGGAAGATTTGATTGGCGACCTTGTGGAAGGTGAGCGCTACCTCGTCTTTCTCGACAGTTACCGGGATCTGGACTGGGAGCTTCGCTCGCGTATGTCGGGCAAGGTTTGGGGCTATGACCTGGAACTCTACGCGTCCATAGATTTCTCTAAGCTCCGCGAGCCGACGGCGGAGGAACTGGAGAGAAATCCAAACTTCATCGCCTATTATGACTACGAGGACGGCACTCATGATTCATTCAGCGCGTATGATGTGAGCCAGATCAATGAAATTTTCGGAACCGTCTGGGTACATAACGGCTATCCTGGCATCGTCCAGCTGACGGGAACGTTGGAGGAGTTCCTTGAGACCACTGACGACGATTCATGGGCAAATGTACAGCGATATGTCACGGTCAACCAGAACGCCTTCCCCGTGCTGACGGTGGATGATATAGGCACTGTCGCGCAGTTTGCGCTGGGACAGGCGCGGATATCCGAGGGAAGAGGCTTCACCGAGGAGGAGCAGGAGAGCGGCGCCTCAGTATGTATCATCTCAAAAACGCTGGCGCTGGCGAACGGTCTCTCAGTGGGTGACACGCTGCCATTCCGCTTCTATGACGTGGACGAAGGGAGCGACCTTAATGTCAGTGCGACATTCTCTATATCCAATCCCGTGCCTAAGTTCTATACCGATTATCAGTCAGACGACACCTTCAAAACAGACGACGTGAGCTTCACCATCGTGGGTCTCTACTCGCAGGATAACGAGTGGTCAAACAGCTCCTACGCTTTCACTCCCAACACCATCTTTATCCCTGACAAGACGCCTGAGACGCTCGGATTTGAGGTGGATCGCCCAGGCAAAGGCGTCTTCCGCTCCATGATGCTTTACAACGGAAAGACCGAGGAGATGGATGCCATTCTGGAGGCGGACGGCTATCCCGGCCTTCTGGCCTACGTGGATCAGGGCTACAGTGAGGTGAAGGTGTCGCTCAACGACTACTTCAACGCAGCTATGGTGGTAGTCAGGCTGAGCGCGGCCGTATGGATTGCGCTGGCACTTCTGTACCTGCTGCTCTTCCCACTGAGGCAGCGCAGAGATCTGCGCCGTATGCGGGACATGGGTGCTACGCCAATGCGCTGCATGGGTCACATGCTGATGAGCGGTATTGGGGTGCTTGTCCCCGGAGTACTCATTGGAGCGGCGCTCGCCTACACGCTCTTTGACCGGTTGAGCGCACTCATGGCCGACTGGGCCGGTGCGGACATCACTGTCTCCGCGTCTGCCGGAGTCATGGGCGTCGCCGTGGCTCTTGAATTCGCCGTGCTGCTGCTGCTGACGGCCCTTGTGAGTCTTATACTCGTACTGAAAAGCAGACACGCGGCAGTTGGGAGGCGCAAGTGATGCGTGGACCCTTCTGGCTGAGAGAGCAGCTGAGGCGTCCGTTTACGACACTGCTGCTTTTTCTCCTTGGTGCGCTGCTGGCGGGGTTGCTGTGCGGGCTTAGCGCCTCTGCGGACAGTATGGAGCAGCAGGCGCAGGAAGTATATGAAAACTCGCCCGTACGCTGCCAGGTGACGAACCTCACCGGCACGCGCACGGACGGTCTGCAGCTCGGGAACTGGGTGAGCAACCTGTTTTTCGGAGACTTGTACAACACTGACGCAAAAGAGGAGCTCTTCCGCAGCTATATAACAGACGTGCAGGCACGCTTCTCCCTCAGCGGCAAGCTCTACGGTGACGACGTCGACTTCTGCTCCATCACAGGCCTCGATGCGGCGTGGGAGCTGCAGCCGCTGGAGGGTGCAGTTATCCGCTGGCGCGAAGGGTATGATGTGACGATGTTCGAAGGGGACGAGGCGCTGTGCATTGTCCCCGAATATCTGGAGAACGCTGACGAGATCACCGTCGCGCTGACGAATAATATTAGCGGAAGGGATGCTCTGCCTGTGACGGTTCGCGTGGCAGGTGTGTATTACGGCGTCGATACTCAGAGCGACGTAACCGTTATCTATGTGCCGTGGGCCTTTGGCTCAGAAACGACGCTGAACCTGAACGGGATGCGCATCGCGGCGAACATCTCCGCGCGGATACGGGACAATTACACAATAGACGAGTTCCGTGAGGAGGTCGTCCCCCTCTTCTTCACTACCCCTGACCCATCGGGAGTGGCCGTTGAGTGGCCTGACGGCTACTCGGACAACTATATCTACGCGCTCGTCATCCACGACGAGCAGTTGGTTGCGACTATTGCATCGCTCACGCGGACGCAGGATATATACAGTCTCTGTGCCGCGGCTGTGGTACCGCTGGTACTCGTGCTCTATGTGGTGGTGTGCCACCTTATTCTGCGGCATCGCGAGAGGCAGCTGGCACTCATGCAGGTGATGGGCGAGGCGAAGATCGTCATCTTTATCAGGTGCATGGGCGAACAGGCCGGCGTAAGCCTTCTAGGTATCATCGTCGGGACGTGCTGCGCAGCTGCGGTGGGCTGCAATCCGCCATGGGCAATGCTGGCTGCTCTCGCAGCTGTGAACATCGTGGGGACAGCCACTGCCGCCATAGTTTTCCTCCGAAAAGATTTGATACGTGCGTTGAAAGGAGCAGAGTGACATGGAGATAGAACTGCAAGAGGTCGAGTACGAGTACCGGGGCAGGCCGAACAAAGTGCGGGCGGTCCGGGGTGTAACCACAACCTTTGTTTCGGGTAAGTTCTACGCCATCATGGGCAAGAGCGGCAGCGGCAAGACGACGCTTCTGTCGCTGATGGCGGGGCTGATGAATCCGACGGCGGGTGAAATACGCGTGGACGGACAGGCCCTTGCCTCAGTGGACAACAATCGTTTTCGCCGCGAGACGGCGACTGTGATCTATCAGGACTACAACCTCTTCCCGCTGCTGACAGTGGAGGAGAACGCCGCATACCCTCTGGAGCTGCGGAAGATATCGCGCCGCAAGGCACTTGAGTGCGCGAGGGAAGCGCTCACATCTGTGGGCATTGCGCCGGAACAGTTCCGGCGTCTGCCCTCTACGCTCTCTGGCGGCGAGCAGCAGCGCGTTGCAATAGCGAGAGCTCTGACGGGCGGTCAGAGCCTCGTTCTGGCCGATGAGCCTACAGGCAATCTTGACACGAGCAATACGCAGAACATCGTCGAAATACTGACCCGACTGGCGCACGAAGAGGGACGCTGTGTCATCGTGGTGACGCACGATCCTGTCATCGGCGAACAGGCGGACGTGGCGTATACCATGAGCGACGGGCAGTTTGCTGATATCGCGTAAGCGGATGGATGTGATGATAAGCTCGTGGGACGGTGCAGCAGCGATGCATGCTGAAATCATATCGCAACAGATTTATGCGTGATCGCATCCCTGCAAGCAGGTCCTGACAGTCGTACCGTTTATTTATAAAAGTTCCGCCCTGGTTTCCCAGGGCGGAACTTAACATTATATATGTGCGTTTTCTATCTTGCCTCACACGTTTTTTTCATTTATCTCCAGCTGCCTGAGAAAACGTTTGCCAGCGCTCTTATTGCGGAAAAAGTCCGCTATAAACCGGCCCAGGCCGCGCCAGAAGTGTCCATTCACAAGGAAAACAAGGTCATCAGTCATTTTCTCGCTGACCATTCCACCGGACATCTTTGCTATTGCCCTGAAGGGCATATTATATATGAACAGGATATTGAGGTCAGGCTTGCCCTTGGCCTCCGCTTTATTCTTGCGGTCTGTAAGGATCTTATAGACAAGTCTGGCAGGGGCGCTCTCAGCATATTTCAGCTGACACAGAGCGTCGTTGCTGGTAAGGACTCCTCCCCAGCTCCCGTCAGGTATCGGGCGACCAAGCAGCGCTTCGAATTCTTCGTCCGGAACCGAGGCAGCCCTCCCGCTCTCGTAGGACGGCAGACTGCCATACGGCGCTGGGGCATTTGTTCCATCCAACTTAATACACGCAGTAAGCTCCGCGCTTTCTGAGCTGGAGCAGACAAGCAGCCGGTACTCCCCTTCTTCTACCTCCCAGCGATTTGTCTTAACATTGAAATAGCGGAACGCCTTATCATCCAGCGTCACTGTGACTTCACGGCTCTCTCCAGCCCTGAGGAAAACCTTCGTGAAGCCCTTCAGCTCCTTCCTTGGCCTGAATACCTGTCCACCCAGGCGGGAGACGTAAATCTGCGCGATCTCCGCCCCATCCATTTTTCCTGTATTGGTCAGGGTAAAAGATACCTGACGGTCCGTGGCGCGAAGGTTTGAATATTCAAATGTCGTATATGAAAGGCCATATCCGAACGGATACCGGACAGGCGTTACAGTCGTGTCGTAATAGCGATAGCCGACATAAAGCCCTTCCCTGTACTCGGATGTCCGCTCACGGCTGGGATAGCAGGAATATGACGGTGTGTCCTCCAAACGGAGCGGCCATGTCTCACTGAGCTTGCCTGACGGATTGAGCTTCCCCGCCAGCGCATCTGCCATCGCCGAAGCACCCGCCTGTCCTCCCAGATAGCCATGAATGGCCGCACGGTAAAGGCCTCTCCCCGGCATCAGGAACGGTGCGCCGCCGGAGAGAACCAGCACCACGTTCTTATTCACTGCCGCCACAGCCTCTATGAGCTGTCTCTGGTTCTCTGGCAGGTCCAAACTGCTTCTGTCAAGCCCTTCAGACTCCGCAAGCTCATCCAGTCCCACGCACAGAAGCACCGTGCCAGCCCCGGCCGCAAGAGCGGTCGCCTCCTCTATAAGCTCCCTTGCAGGTTCAGAATTCGCTCGGTCATAGCCTCTGGCGAACCCCCTGACATCAAGTCCAGCTGACGCGGCGCACTCCAGCAGATTTTCAAGCTTCGTCGGGTTGACCACTGATGAACCCGCGCCCTGATATCTGGGAGTCTCGGCAAAGTCTCCGATAAGCACAACCTCCGTGCCGGGGCAAAGCGGGAGTATTCCATCATTTTCAAGCAGCACAATGGACCCCTCCGCGCATTTTCTGGCAATCCTGTGGTGCTCCTCGCTGTCAAATACCTTCGGCGCGGCTGAAACGGCCCTCCCAGCCGCCCTGAGTACCGGGACAAGCTCCATGAGCCTCTCGTCAAGAGTGCTCTCCTTAATGCGTCCCTCACGCACCGCGCGAATCAGGGAAACCGCACAGTCAGGGCCGGGAGCGGGCATCACCAGATCAGACCCGGCCTCCACTCCCGCCGCATGATCGTTGTCCCCTCCCCAGTCCGTGACTGCAAAGCCTTTAAAGCCCCACTCACCGCGCAGAATATCTCCTATGAGATGTGGGTTCTCATTGGCGTACACACCGTTGACCATATTGTAACTGGTCATTATCGCTCCAGGATTTCCTTCAGCTACCGCTATCTCAAAGCCCGTCAGGTATATTTCCCGGAGCGTGCGCTCGTCCACTACTGAATCCATGCACATCCGCCGCAGCTCCTGCGAGTTCACAGCAAAATGCTTGGGACAGGCCACTACGCCGTTTGACTGGATCCCCCTCACGTATGCTGCCGCCATCTTTCCAGCCAGATACGGGTCCTCGGAGAAATACTCAAAATTCCGTCCGCACAGCGGGCTGCGCTTGATATTCAGGCCCGGCCCCAGCACCACGTTCACGTCGTTTGCCGCTGCTTCCTCGCCCAGAGCCCTGCCAAGCTCCTCGCCCAGCGACGGGTCCCAGGAGTTAGCCATCGTGGCTGCTGTGGGAAAGCAGGTGGCAGGTACAGACGCATTCAGCCCCAGGTGATCCGACGCCCCTGCCTGCTTGCGCAAGCCGTGCGGGCCATCCGACAGGAAACTCACCGGTAAATTCAGCTTGGCGGAGCCTCTTGTGCTCCATGTCGTCCATCCCTGGAGCAGTGCCGCTTTCTCCTCAAGGGTCAGACGACCTATTGATGTGTCCGCGCTCATCCTGTTTTCTCCCCTTCTCGATGTTCTTTTTTACCTGAGGAAGCTCCCGCCAATCTGCGAGAGCTTCACTTATTTCCGTTGTTGACACTCCCTTGTCCACAGGCCGCTGATTGTTCAGCGTCTCACCCACTTACCATATATGTTTCTCTTAAAGCGCTGCAGCGCCTCCCGCGCCGGCTCATACGTTCCGGCCTCCTGCAGATACTCCACGCCCTTTCTGATATCCTCTGCCACACCCAGGCCATCCGCATATATAAGTCCCAGTCCATAGCTCTTGAGCGCGGTCTTGTACTCAACCTCCTCAAACAGCTCCCTGGCTCGCTCCGGGTTCTTCCGACACCCCAGGCCCTGGAGACAGCACACCCCCAGAATATCATTCCCCCAGGTATTATGTGCTTGGTGCGCCATCTCTAACAATTCAACTGCCCTGGCGTAGTTTTGTGTTATGCCCTCCGCGCCGTAGAAGTACAGCTCGCCGGCCCTGTTCGCGCATCCGACAGACTGTTTATCCTCCAGGCCCTTCTCATAACAGTCCAATGCGCGGCGCACATCCTTTTCAGCGCCTTTCCCGAACTGATATGCCCTGCCTATATAAAACCACGCTGAGAGCTGTCCCTGCCTGGCAGCCAGATTGCAGAGCTCAAGCGCCTCCGGTTCATGTCCGCCCTTCTTCAGAAGAGTTGTCGCATATCGCTCCTGCCATTCGGGATATCCAAGCTCCGCGCCAAGTCGCTCCATCTCCTCTGCCTTCTCCGGTTCCGGATCGAACGTCCCGCTGTCTCCGTTCGTGTACAGATTGTATAAGCTCTTTCCCGCAAAGCCTATGCCACCCCTGAACGCCCGATCAAACCACGGAATACATTGACGTTCAGTATCCCTGAGATACTGTCTGAATTCGTCCGGGCTTTCAAAGTCGCTCTCGCTTTTTTCCTGGATTCTGACAACATCGAGCCAGTAATAGGTATCCCCGATCATCATCTGACAAAACGCGCTTCCAGCATCCGCCTTGCCACGCACCTTGTCCCATGCCTTCCGGAGGCTGCCCTTCGGGGTAATCTCCCTGATCTCACTGGTATACCTTCCCATCCGCATTGCACCAAGTATACCTATCTCACTGCCCTGCCCGATACTCTGATTCAGATACTGTTCCGCGTCCTGGCGCTTCTCGGGAAAGTCGTTGTATGTCCAGCTGTACTCCGGCCCACTGTAACATCTTGCAAGGATATATGCCGCGTCAGCATCACCTCTGCCGGCGGCCTCCGTCAGCGGTCTGATCGCACTCTTCGCCCGCTGTCTATCGTAGCTGCAGTATATATCCTCTATCGCGTTCTCCACCGCGTTGCTGAAATATTTTCCCATCCTGCCGTCCTCCCAGGCGCTCTTTTCACGCGGAAATCAGCTCACCATCGCTCTCCCCGCTCTCTCCCTCCGCCGCTGTCTATTCATCTTCATTCTCTTCTCCGTCCTGACCCTCCGGCGGTATCAGATCATCTGCCGTAAACAGCGTCTGCGCCGCGTCCCCAGTGGATTTTTCTATCGGCGCCGTCCCATTTAAAAACTGCATCTCATACCACTGGTCGCGCGTTATCAATATCTGCCGTGGCTTTGAACCCTCAAAGGGCCCCACCACCCCTATTTCCTCCAACTGCTCCACCAGCCTCGCGGCCCTGGCATAACCAAGCTTCAACCGGCGCTGGAGCATGGACACCGACGCCTGTTTTGTCTCAAATATCACGTCGGCAGCCTGCGGCAGGAGCTCATCATACTCCCTCTTCTCCTCAGGTACCGCAGCTGCCCTGCTGTCCTTGTCCGCTGCTGCACGCTCAATCTGGTCTATAACATCCTCGGAGTAACTGGCCTCTGATCCCGCCTTCACAAACTCCACCACCTGCTCCCGCTCCTCGTCTGACACCCATGCCCCCTGTATTCGCGTGGGCTTCGAGGTGCCTATCGGCGCAAACAGCATATCCCCGTTTCCTACCAGCTTGTCTGCCGCTCCCCCCGCGTCCAGTATAATCCTTGATTCAAGGCTCGATGCCACCTTGAACGCTATCCGCGAGGGAATGTTCGCCTTCATTAATCCCGTTATTACATCGGCTCTCGGGCTCTGCGTCGCTATCACAAGGTGCATCCCGGCCGCCCGGCCCATCTGCGCCACCCTGCATATTGACTCCTCAACCTCCTTCGCGGCTATCATCATCAGATCCGCCAGCTCATCAATTATAACCACAATCTGCGGCAGCTTTGGTGTATCTGTCCCGCTTATTGCCTCATTATACCCGGCAAGGTCTCTGGCCCCTGTGTCTGAAAACAGGCGATATCGTTTCATCATCTCCGTCACCGCCCACTGAAGCGCTCCCGCTGCCTTTTTCGCCTCCGTCACCACCGGTATCAGCAGATGCGGTATGCCATTATATATCTTGAACTCCACCATCTTAGGGTCCACCATTATAAGCCTCACCTCGTCCGGAGAAGCCTTATACAGCAAACTCAATATCAGCGAGTTTAAGCACACCGATTTACCAGAGCCTGTCGTCCCCGCTACCAGAAGGTGCGGCAGCTTGGCTATATTCCCTATCATCACGTCGCCGCTGATATTCTTTCCAATGGCAAACGTCAGCTTCGACTTAGCGTTTCGAAACTCCGGCGATGTGATTATCTCCCGCAGATAAACGGTGCTCACATTCTTGTTTGGAACCTCTATTCCCACTGTGGAGCTCTTGTTGGGAATTGCGGCAATCCTCACCCCTCCGACTCCCAGCGACAGCGCTATATCATCTGACAGGTTCGTGAGCTTACTCAGCTTTACGCCGATCTCCAGCTCCATCTCATAACGGGTTATGGATGGTCCGTTTACAATATTTGATATCGAGGCATTGACTCCAAAGCTCCGGAGCGTCATCTCCAGGCGCTCCCTTGTGGAATCAAGCTCGTTCTCGCTGTCCCTGTGCCCTGTGTTCTGCGGCTCTGCCAGAAGCGTCACAGGCGGGAACTTATAGCTGCGCTGCGCCTCCTCAAGATCCCTGCGGGCGCCCTCCTCTATAAGACTCTGTATCTCCTCAAGCGGCTCCTGCTCCCGTTCCGGCTTCTTCGCTTTCGGAGCCGTGTAAACGGGGTCCGGCAATGGCTCCGGAGCTCGTGCCCTGGTAGGCTCGCGACTCAATACAGGTTCCGGCTCAACAGGTTCCGACGGCGCCTGGTCGCGCGTCCCGGCGGCATCCTGCGCCGACGGTTCCGGTTCCTTCAGATCCGGCTCCGGCCACTCCGTCACGTCTCTCTCCGAGGTCTGGTTCTTCGCATCCCTGTTATCATAAAACTCGTCAGGGCGAGGAACAGAGGATCTGCTGTCAAACAGCTTCTTCTTTGACCCGCTACGTACTGCGGCGGTCTTCCCTGTTTCGGGCTGCTCGTCCAGTGGTATATCTATAGCCCGTCGGCGTCTGCCCGTCGTCGCCGGTTCCCCGGCCGTCTCCGGCTCTGACTCCATGCGCCTTGACGGCTTTGTGGAAGATCCGGCCGACTTCGGCACTTTCGCGCCGCTCTCAGCTCTCTCCTGCCGGTTTCTGAGGCGCTGAGCAAGCACCGGGATTGTGAGCCCTGTAAGCGTGAGAATTGCCATGACCGATACGCACACCAGAACTATTGCCGCTCCTGTCACATCCATCAATGCCACCAGCAGCACCGTAAGCGTGCCTCCGACAGCGCCCCCGCCTCTGATGGCAAGACCGTTGTTCCAGAGCGTTTTTAACAGTTCTCCCGTAAGCTCCATCTCCGCACCGCCTGAGAACAGCTGGCAGAACGCCCCCACCATCAGCGGAACAAGAAGTGCGCAGATCGCCCTTGACGTCCCGTTCCCAAGCAGTATGAACACCCCCGCCGTCACAAGCGCCGGCGGAAGCAGGTAATACCCCCCTCCAAAAAGGCCGGTCATCAGGTCCCGGAGGAGACGGACAAGATACCCGTCATTCTTGAAGTACCCGAGCAGAAGAAGTACCCCCGACGCGATAAGTACTCCCGATGCGATGAGTGCTCCTCTCCCGGCTCCCTGCCTTTCTGACTTCTCCCGCCCGGCAGAACGTTTCGCCGGACTTCCCGCCTTTGTTGAACCAGACCCTGAACGTGTATTCCGGGTCCTTTTTTTCTGTTGCTGCTGTGCCATGTTTCTTACTCCGATTCATTATCATTATCGTTCATTTTATCCCGCTGCCTGCCGTTACTCACGGCACAGCGCTCCGCCGCCATGGTCGGCGTCGGAGCGGTTATATTAAGGATTTTCTCTCCGCATCAGCCTATGACGGAGAGTATAAGCGCAAGCGCCCCGGCAAACCAGCAGTAGTAAGCAAACTTACTGAAGCTGTTGGACTTAACCAGCCTTCTGAGAAGCAGAAGACTTGCAAAGCCCGTGACGCCGGCAACTATCATCCCGACGATGTACGCGGGAAAGCTCTTCCAATCCACACCGGCCTGTATGCTGCTGATTAGCGTGACAATGGTTGAGCCAAGTATGGCCGGAATAGACATGAGAAACGAAAATTTCACTGCATACTCGCGTCTCAGCCCACAGGACAGCCCTACAGTGATGGTGGCCCCGGAGCGGGAGAGTCCCGGGATCGTCGCTACCATCTGCGCCGCCCCGATCGCCAGTGCGTCTGATGCACTGATTGTCTTGGCGCTCTTCCGTCCCTCCGTCAGCTTTCCCGATACATAAAGCAGCAGTCCTGTCACAATCAGGGCAAAAGCGATAAACGGGGTATTGTAATAAAGCTGTTCCAGCTTACTGTGGAACGGAAGTATAAGTATCAGCGGCAGTGTGGCAATGATGATCATAAGAACGGTTCTCACAGACGGCTTAAGACGTCCATTCTCCCCCTGTCCACTGTCGCGTCCGGTGAGAAAACTCCAGCTGTCTTTCCCCATGACCTTCAGGTCGTTCCAGTAGAACACCGTCACCGCGCAGAGCGTGCCCAGGTGCAGCAGCACGTCAAATAAAAGATGCTCCTCCTGCGCGTAATCAAGATTGAACAGATTCTGAATTATCGAGAGGTGTCCGGAGCTTGAAACCGGCAGAAATTCCGTCACTCCCTGAACCACCCCAAGCAGAATCGCCATCCATACTGACAACTCTATCCCCCCTGTCCTATTGTGGTGCTTCTCAGCCCTTAGTGGAGACCCTTAGTAGAGAGTATATAAAATTATGTTCTATCATAGCACATTTTTTTCCGGTACGCTACAGTTTCCATGGATAAATTTGCATCAAAAACAAAAAAGCGTCCTGCAGCGGCTTGACAACAGAGAAGTCCAACTTCATTGAGGTGCAAGAACCGCGATCTGCGGACAGCCATCCATAAGGTTCCATATGAAACTGCTTATTATGTTCATGATATCACGCATAACGACAAAAAGCAATATAAAATTTGACAGCGCTGTGAAATTTCAACGGCACTCCCCTCTCATCCCTTCCGGGTCCGGGGATGCTTAAGGCAAATGCGTCATCGGCGTTTATAGTGTCAGCGCCTCTCCACCCTGATGCCCGATGCACCCTGCGGTGAAGCACCCATGAAGTTATTCAGACCTGTTTTAATGCGCATTGCCCGACACATGATCGAGTAGGAGGCTAGTTACCTAGCCGACCTCTCACACCACCGTGCGTACCGT
>CAYPMJ010000047.1:0-13338 GCA_964411785.1 uncultured Oscillospiraceae bacterium | reverse complement strand
CAGGTCCTTCAGAATCATATCCGTTTCCTTCTGCGAAAATGCTTTTGCCATAGCCGTCACCACCGCCTGACCGTTTTCCCATTTCGGTCATATTGTACCAAACCCATCGGCTGCTGTCAAGACGCCCTCCGTTTTTCTGTAAAACAACCTGGCCGGCAGATGAGCTGCCGGCCCTTTCCTATCCCGCCATTTTCAGCATATCCTCCGCTGCCACGGCATAGCCCTTTGTGGGGTCGTTTATCAGCACATGAGTCACCGCCCCCACCAGTCTGCCGTCCTGCATTATGGGACTGCCCGACATCCCCTGCACTATCCCACCTGTTATTGCCAGCAGCTCAGGGTCCGTCACCCTTATCATCATGCTTCTGCCGTCGCTGTTTCCCCTGTAAAGACGCGTTATCTCTATCTCATACTCCTTCACTGTCCCGCCCGCGGCTGACAGTATCGTGGCGCTCCCCACCTTTATTTCGCTCTTCTCCGCCACAGGCGTCTTTTTTATCTCCCCAAAGGTACAGCTCTCCGTTATCTCCCCGAATATCCCGGCCGCATTGTTCCTGCGTATATCTCCCATGGGCTGGTCCATCTTGAATACTCCGCCCAGTCTCCCTGGCGTTCCCGCTTTTCCCTGCGTCACGCCCGTCACCTCCGCCGGTATTATACTGCCCTCGCCCACAGGGACAATCTGTCCCGTCTCGCCGTCGCTCACAGGGTGTCCAAGAGCGCCGTACTCCCCGGTCTCGGGATCGTACCATGTCAGAGTCCCTATTCCGGAAACTCCGTCCTTTATCCAGAATCCCATATAGCACCGTCCTTCGTCGTCATACGGTGTCACCGTGGTCTCACGCTCCGCTCCATCGCGTGTATACCGGACCTTAAGCTCCTCCCCTCCATGTCCGTCCAGAGCCTCGATGAGGTCCTGCGCCTTATCTATCTGCCGGCAGCCCACCATGGTTATCACGTCGCCCGGCAGCAGTCCCGCATCCTTTGCCGGCGACACACAGCCGCCCTTTGTCTCAAGCTCCGAAAGCTCCGCAACTATCACCCCGCGCGTTCTCACTGTTATGCCTATGGCGTCACCCATCGGCACAAGCTCCCTGCTCAGCACCGCGCCGGCACATGGCCCCGTCTCGGCTATCACTGCCCACACAAGTATCGCCAGTGCGCACCTCTCAGCTCTCTTCATCATCCTTCTCCGCCACCCCGCTTTTCCCATTTTTTCCCTTGTCTGTCACCCGTTCTCCCGGGCAACGTTTAATATGTCCATTGTCGGCGGCCATTCCTCATAGCAATTCCTCTCGCTTTTGGTTTCCCCTTTTCTGACAATCCCCCGCATAACTGCGCCGGCGTCTCTCTTCACGCGGCATTCTTCCTTTTTTCGTTTATTTTTCCGTTTATTTTTGTCATTTTTCTTCCATTCACGCATACACTACTTTATGTCCTGCTTATGCGCCCCGCCATATTTTTTCTTCCGGAGGATCATATGTCTCAATTCAGAACCGTTTCTCCCGGCTCCGCAGGGCCTGCTGTGGAGCTTCTTCAGCTCGCCCTGCTCCGCGCCGGCTTCCTCAGCTCAGCCCCCGACGGCATCTTCGGCCCCGCGACCAGGAGTGCGCTCATTGCGTTTCAGCGCTCCGCCGGCCTCTCCCCTGACGGTGTCGCCGGCCCAGGCTCCTGGCAGCTCTCAGGACCTGGCTGACCGGCTTCTTCCGCCACCTTGTCCGCCCCGGCGACACTCTCTACAGGCTCGCCTCCCGTTTTGGAGTCACCGTCCGCGCTATCGAGGCCGCAAACCCCGATGCTGACCCCTTCAATCTGCCCTGCGGAGCCTCGCTTGTCATCCCAAGGCCGTTTGACGTGGTGCCCACATGCATCTCCTTTACTCCTCTTGTTCTCTCCCTCTCAATTGAGGGCCTTCGCGCGAGATATCCGTTCATACGCACCGGCATTGCCGGCAGCAGCGAGCTGGGATCCCCTCTCTACACCATCGAGGCCGGCTCCGGTCCAAACCAGGTCTTCTACAATGCCTCGCACCACGCCAACGAGTGGATCACGACCACTGTCCTTATGAAATTTCTGGAAAAATACGCCGGAGCCTTCGCTTTTGGCGGCAATATCTTCGGGAAGAGCGCGGAAAGTCTCTTTGCACTCTCCACTCTCTTCATAATGCCCATGGTAAACCCCGACGGCGTCTCCCTTGTCACCGGCGACCTCGACTCCGGCCAGGCCTTCCTCCGGGCCCGGGCCATCTCCGGCGAGTACCCCGCCATACCGTTCCCCTCGGGCTGGAAGGCAAATATCAACGGGATTGATCCGAACCTCCAGTATCCCGCGGGATGGAGCGAGGCCAGGCAGATTAAATTCTCTCAGGGCTATGTTTCCCCCGCGCCGCGAGATTATGTGGGCGCCGCGCCCCTTGAAATCCGTGAGAGCCGCGCCGTCTACAGCTTCACCCGCGCCCACGATTTCTCAATCACCCTGTCCTACCACACCCAGGGAAAGGTGATTTACTGGAAATATCTCGATTTTCTTCCTCCCCGCTCCTCTGAGATCGCCCAGAGCTTCTCCGCTGTCAGCGGCTACCTGGCGGAGCTCACTCCCACATCCTCCGGCTACGCCGGCTACAAGGACTGGTTCATCTCAGCCTTCAACCGCCCCGGCTACACCATTGAGGCAGGCTCCGGCGTCTCCCCGCTCCCGCTGTCCCAGTTTGACGAAATTTACAGCGACAACGAGGGCATTCTGACCCTCGCCCTCACCGCCACTTTGTAAACGCGGCAAGTGCATGCAATAAAAAATGGTAAGCGCAATTAAGTCGCGCTTACCACAATGCTCCGCATCAGTATAATTATTCTTCTGCTCACGCTCACCGTCCCTGTGAAGCGCCGCTCACCGCACAGGCGGGAGTCATCACAGGCTGCTGTTTGGCGGCACGTCAGGACCTTATGCCCACCGAGTTTAAGATGTCCTCATCCAGAATCTGGTTCCAGAGGCGGTAGTACACTCCCCTTTTCTTCAGCAGCTCCTCGTGGGTTCCCTCCTCCTCTATGCCCTCCCTGTCCAGCACCAGGATCCTGTCATAGTCCTTAATGGTGGTGAGCCGGTGCGCTATTGTCAGAGTCGTGCGGCCATGCGCCAGCTTCTCCATGCTCTGACCTACAAGCACCTCGCTCTCGTTGTCAAGAGCGCTTGTGGCCTCGTCCAGGATGAGTATCGGGGGGTCCTTCAGAAACACCCGCGCTATGGATATCCTCTGCTTCTGCCCTCCGGACAGCTTCACACCGCGCTCTCCGACGTAAGTATCATAGCCGTCCTTCAGCTCGCTTATGAACTCGTGCGCACCGGCGAGTCTCGCCGCCGTCTCTATCTCCTCACGGGTGGCGTTCTCCCGACCGTAGCCTATGTTCTCCGCCACAGTGCCGCTGAACAGATACACGTCCTGCTGCACTATGCCTATGGCGCTGCGGAGGCTTTTCAGCGTCACTGTGCTGATGTCCTGACCGTCTATGCTTATGACCCCGTCCGTAACCTCGTAAAACCGTGGTATGAGATTGCACAGCGTCGTCTTTCCCCCTCCGCTTGAGCCCACCAGCGCCAGGCGCTCACCGGCGTGTATATGGAGGCTCACGTCGCGGAGCACCTTGTTGTGGTCGTCAGGGTACTCAAAGCTCACGTGGTCAAATCGTATGTCCCCAGGTCCCGCCTTCAGCTCCACTGCGTCCGGGCGGTCCATGATATCAATGGGGGTGTCTATTATCTCATAGAACCTCTCTATGCCGGTCATGCCGCGCTGAAACTGCTCCGCAAATTCCACTATCCGGCGTATTGTCGCTATGAGCGTGGATACATACAGCGTGTATGCCACAAGGTCACCGGGACTTATAAGACCCTTCACGGTGAAAATTCCCCCGCCCAGAATCACGACGAGGTACATGAGCCCGTCAAACAGTCTGGCCGATGTCTGATACGCCGCCATAGCCCTGTATGTGTATTTCTTGAGCCGCTGGAAGAGCCTGTTGCCCTCCTCAAATTTGGCGTTCTCCGTCTCCTCCGCACAGAACGCCTTTACCACACGTTCACCCAGGAGGCTCTCCTCTATCTGCGCGTTGAGCTCCCCCACCTGCACACGCTGAGCGCGCTGTGTGGCGCGGAGTCGTCCGTTCAGCTTTATTGACACAAACACCATCAGCGGCACGCAGAGAAACAGCATCACCGTCAGATAAATGCTGTAGCTGCACAGCACCGCAAAGCTCACTGCTATCTTGATGGCGGCTATGAAGAACTCCTCCGGGCAGTGGTGGGCAAACTCCGTCACGTCAAACAGGTCGTTCGTTATGCGGCCCATTATCTGCCCTATCTTATTGTTTGAGTAGTATGAGACACTCAGCTGCTGGAGATGGGCAAAGGCGTCCCTTCTCATGTCAGTCTCTATATAAACTCCCATCACATGGCCCATGTCCGCCATGAAATATGCCGCCGCGCCGTCCACCACGCGTAAGATGAAGTACACTAGTCCCAGTCTAAGCACCATTGACACGGTAAGTGCAGCGGCATCGCTCACTGCCGTATTCGTTATTGTCCGCAGTATTTGCGGCAGCACGAGGTCACATACGCATGTGAGCGCTGCGCAGAGAAGGTCGAGCAGCACTGTCCCCAGGTACCTGCGCTCATAGTGCCAGAAGCGACTAAGCAGCGCCCCTGTGGACATCTCACGCTTCGCCGGGTCCTGTGACAGGAGTTCCTTTTCTGATTTATCCGCCATTACTTTAAGCTGTCCCCTTTTTTAATTTATATTTGTCCGGAGCATCGCCACAAGCCAGCGCAACGCCTCCGAGTAGCCCGCGAAGCCGTGGCCGGATATTGTCTTCACGCACGCTGCACGGATGTATGACACCCGTCTGAAGCTGTCGCGGCTGTCCGGGTCGGAGATATGCACCTCCACTGTCGGTATTCTGACTGCCTTCACAGCGTCCAGGAGCGCCACTGATGTGTGCGTATAGGCCGCCGGATTTATTATGATTCCGTCACACCTCCCATACGCCCCCTGTATCGCATCCACAATCGCGCCCTCGTGGTTTGACTGCATGCACTCCACTTCCACTCCAAGCCGCTCGCCCTCGGCCTCTATCCCCGCAATGAGCTCACTGTATGTCCCTTTTCCGTATATCTCCGGCTCCCTTATCCCAAGCATGTTGAGGTTTGGCCCGTTAATAACAAGTATTTTCACAGAAATCCCTCCATATGCGTTTGGCCGTCTCATCCGGTCTCCCGGTGTTTTCTATCTCCACGTCCATGAACCTCCGGTACATGCCTCTTCGCCTCTCCTCCATCTCTCTAAGAGCATCCAGGTCGCCCGACAGCGGTCTCCCCGCCGTTGCAAGATACTCAGCTTCCCTTGTTATGCAGTATATCCGGCCGTTCTGATGTAGCAGCGGGTAGTTGTCGGGCCGCGTCACCGCCCCGCCGCCTGTTGCCACTATTCTCCCGCCTGTGCGCATGACATCCTCAAGCACCCTGTGCTCTATATCCCGGAACGCGGTCTCCCCGTCCTGCGTTATGATCTCCTCAGGGGTTCTCCCCTCCCGCACGGCTATCTCCGCGTCCACATCCACAAGCTCTCTCCCGCTTAAGCCGGACAGCAGTCTCCCCAGGGTGGTCTTTCCGCTCCCGGGCATTCCAATTATCACCAGATCTGTCGCCCTTCTGCTTAGTATCTCGCAGTATTTCTCAACCTTGCTGTCCGGAATAGCGCTGCTGAAGAAAAGCTCCTCCGCAGCCTTCGCCTGCGCCACCAGCATCACAAGTCCCCCGCAGGCCGGTATTCCCCGCTCCTCCGCCTCCATCACCAGCGCCGTCCGCAGCGGGTTGTATATCACGTCCATCACGCCCTCGCACTCCGGAAACGCGTCGAGACTCAAAGGCGCCGCCGGACAGTCAGGGCTCATTCCCACGGGTGTTGTGTTCACGACAATGCCCGCGTCCTGGTGCTTCCACAGGTTTTCGTAGTTATCCTCGCCGCTGCGGGATATCACAGCAATTTCTCCGGCGCCCAGCTCCCTTGCCGCCTCACGCGCCGTCCTGGACGTGCCGCCGGAGCCCAGTATAACAACCTTCCTGCCGCTAAAATCAAGTCCGGCTCTCCGGACGGCCATCTCAAAGCCTGTTATGTCCGTGTTGAAGCCTATGAGCCGGCCTCCCCTCCTCACCACCGTGTTCACAGCGCCAATGGCTCTGGCCCTCTCATCAAGCTCATCGCAGAAGGGTATCACATCGCGCTTATACGGTATCGTCACATTCACTCCGCCAAGATCATCCCGTCTTAGAAATCCCTCCAGCTCCTCAGGCTCCAAAGGGTACAGTCTGTAATCCTTATTTCCCATGTACTCATGGATTGGCACCGAGAAGCTGTGGCCCAGTTTCCGGCCTATGAGCCCGTATATCATCCCTTTTTCCCCTCCTTAAGCTACGCCTTACAGTGCCTAATAATTTCCAAGATATTTAAACGACCCGCACGTGTGCTCCAGGTTCTCCAGCATATCCACCACCTTTGGCTCCAGCACGCTCCCCTCAAATTCAAAGAAGAACAGAAACTCGAAATCATGTCCCACCATCGGACAGCTCTCCAGCTTTATGAGATTAAGCTCCAGCGCCGCCATCTGTGCCAGCACGTCATAGAGCGCACCGGGCCTGTGCTCACAGGTGAGGACAAGGTTAATATGTGAGGCCCCCGGATAGATGACAGGCTTTTTAGCCACGCACACAAAGCGGGTATAGTTGTTGTCGCTGTTTTGCAGCTCAACTCCCCTTATGGGCTCAAGTCCGTATAGTGCGGCGCAGTTGGCAGACGATATTGCAGCGGCGCCTGTCTCCTCCGACTCGGAGACGAGCTTCGCCGCCATCGCGGTGTTGTCGCAGGGTATTATCCTCACCCTGTCCCCGAGGGATTTGAGAAACTCGCTGCACTGCCCGAGCGCCTGCTGATGGGAGTGTATCTCCGTGACCTGGTCAAGCGTCACCCCGGGCTTTGCCAGCAGCTCATGGCGCACACACAGCCGCACAGAACGGACTATCGTCACGTCCTTCCTCTGCAGCAGATCATATACCGCCCGCACTGAGCCGTTGGAGCTGTTCTCTATCGGCAGGAGTCCGAAGTCGCACATCCCGTCCTGCACCGCGTCAAAGACGCCCTCGAAGGTCTTGAAATAGACAATGCTCCCCCTTGGAAAAAGTCTGTCCGCCGCCAGCTGTGAGTACGCCCCCTCCACGCCCTGACACGCTATCGTGCCCTCCTTCGGGAACAGCTGCGGCTGATTCTGAAGTGCCTGTGCGATTATCTCCCTCACGTGGCTCCCTCTGGACACCGTCCCCGACTGGTAAGCGCGTGACAGTTCCAGGATCACAGAATAGAGCCTGTGGGCATAGACATCCAGATCCCCGCTGTCGCGCTGGACTCTTGCCAGTATCTCCCTCTCGCGCTCCCGGTTCACTATTGGAAGTCCCTTCTCCGCCTTGTACTCAGCCACTCTCTCCGAGAGCTCCATTCTCCTCAGAAAGAGCGGTAGCAGCTGCCCGTCTATGGCGTCTATCTCCTTACGAATCTCGCTGAGCTCCATTTTGCTCCTCCTCCTTAATCTTAAAAGTCCGACAGCGCCGGATTCATTTTCAGCTGAGCTTCCGCGGGAAGCGGCCCTCCTCCAGCATGAGATCCAGCACCGCCGCGGCTGTCACCGCCTCTATCACCGGCACTGCCCGCAGCGCGACGCACGGGTCATGGCGGCCCTTTATCTTAAGCTCCACCTGCTCCATTCTCACTAAGCTCACAGTCCGCTGCGCCTGTCCTATTGACGGCGTCGGCTTTATCGCAGCGCGAAGTATAAGCGGCATTCCGGTTGTTATACCGCCCAATATGCCCCCGCTGTCATTCTTCTCCGTCTTTATTCTCCCGTTCTCCACGATAAACGGGTCATTGTTCTCCGAGCCCCGTCTGCGAGAGCCGCCAAAGCCCGAACCGAACTCAAGTCCCTTCACTGCCGGGACTCCGAAGAGGGCCCTCGCCAGCCTGTTCTCCACGCCGTCAAACATAGGCGAGCCCAGCCCCGCGGGAAGTCCCGTCACGGCGCACTCGATCACACCTCCGACGGAGTCGGCCCCGGCCGCTGCGGCCTCGATTTCCGCCCTCATCTTCTCGCCGGCGCTGCTGTCAAGCACAGGCATCTCCCTTGCGGCAATCTCCGCAAAGAGCTCCCGCGTCGGCTCCAAAGGAAACGGGATGTCCTCCACTCCGCCCACCTCGCTAAGGTGCGCACCCACATAGACGCCCACCTCTTCAAGCGCCTGTACTGCGATGCCTCCCGCCACGCAAAGGGGAGCTGTCAGCCGCCCGGAGAAGTGGCCGCCTCCCCGCATGTCGACGCCGTCGCCGTACCTCTCGCGGGCTGTAAAATCCGCGTGCGACGGCCGCGGGCTGTCCCAGAGCTCCGCATAGTCCCCGGAGCGCGTGTCGCCGTTCTCTATCACGGCACAGACCGGTGAACCACATGTCACGCCGTCTCTGAGCCCCGACAGAAACGACGGGACATCGGTCTCCCTGCGCCTTGTGGTGAGCTCCGAGCTCCCGGGCCTTCTCCTGTCAAGAAACCGCTGAAGCCTGTCCATGTCCAGCCTGATCCCTGTAGGCAGCCCGTCAATCACAACCCCCACGGCCCTTCCGTGGGACTGTCCGAATACCGTAACCTTTAACGCCGTTCCAAACTCAGACGCCACGACTGATACCTCCCAGCGCATTGAAATCCCTGAAAAAAGACGGGTACGATTTATTTACCGCCTCCGCTCCTGAGATCGTCACGGGGCCGGATGAGTACGCGCCGGCTATTGCAGCCGCCATTACGATCCTGTGGTCATTGAAGCCGTCCACCGCGCCTCCGCGGAGCTGTCCGCCTCTGACAGTGAGGCCGTCCGCCAGCTCCGTCACGTCCCCGCCAAGGGACCGGAGCATTGACGACACCGCCATAAGCCTGTCGCTCTCCTTGAGCCTCAGACGCGCGCCGTTGACAAACCGCGTCTCCCCCCGGGCAAATGCGGCGCATACTGCGAGAATCGGGAGCAGATCCGGCACGTCCTCAAGATCCACCGTGATACCTGCAAGACTCCCGCGGGACACTCTGGCTCCACCGTCGCAGGATACCTTTGCGCCAAAGTTCCCCAGAATCTCAAGTATCCGTCTGTCGCCCTGGGGGGATGTCCCGCTAAGGCCGCTTACTGTCACCGCATCTCCCAGCGCCCCTGCCGTGAGGAAAAACGCGGCATTTGACCAGTCGCCCTCGGCAGCCGTCTCCCCGGGGGAGATGTACGGCGTTCCCTTCACGCGCCAGCCGTCTCCCGTCTCCTCAACCTCCACGCCAAAGCGTGACATGGTTCTCTCTGTCATCCTCACGTACGGCGCGGACTTAAGAGGTGATGTCAGCCGGATCTCGCCGCCGCCTACCACCGGCAGCGCCAGCAGCAGACCCGTTATGTATTGGGAGCTTATGTCGCCCGGAATCTCATATACCCCGCCCCGGAGCCGTCCTGAGATAGCAAAGGGGAGCCTGGGCGAGGTAAAGCGCACCCCGTGCTCCTTCATCGCCGCGGCAAGCTCGCCTATGGGTCTATCAGGCAGTCTGCCCCGGCCGGTAAAGTGCGCCTCCGATGCCACAGCGGCGGCCACCGGGAGAAGGAACCTGAGCGTTGAGCCGCTCTCCCCGCAGTCAAGCTCCGGAGCGTGGGGGACTTCATCTCCCGGCGTCACACGAAGCAGACCCTCTTCATACTCCATTCCTGCGCCGAGAGCCTCAAGACACCTTGCCGTGCTCAGTATGTCGTCCGACACCTCATGGACCTCTACTGTCGTCCTCCTGTCGGAGAGCGCCGCGCAGATCAGCACTCTGTGAACGTCCGATTTGGACGGGACTGCCTTCACTGTCCCGCCAAGGCTGTGCGGGATTATCTCAACATCCATCGCTCTTCCTCACCTTGAGCGCCCATATCCAGCACCCCGCGAAGGTCCGACACATCAATCGTCTTCAGTACGCAGCTCCCTATGCGCTCCGGTATCGCCAGGGTGAGTCTGCCCCCGCTGCGCTTTTTGTCCGACAGTGCCGCCGGCAGCAGCTCCAAAGGCGTGTACTCCGTCCGCCACGGCAGGTTGTTCCTCCGGAGCGTCCCGGCAATCCTTGCAGCCGTCCCCGGTTCCGTAATGCCCATCTTCTCCCCGGCGCGGCTTATCTCCACCATCCCTATCGCCACCGCGTGGCCGTGGGGGAATGTATATCCGCTCAGCTTCTCTATGGCGTGCCCGACGGTGTGTCCGAGATTCAGAAGGCGTCTGTCCCCGTTGTCGTGCTCGTCGCGCTCCACAATCTCCCCCTTGATTGAGACGCATCGCCTTATGATCTCCGGAAGTGCGCCGGGTACGTCTCCGCTCTCAAAGAGCTCAAACAGCTCCGGGTCCGTGAGAACTCCGTACTTTATGGACTCGGCTGCGCCGTCAGCGAAGATGTCATCCGGGAGCGTCTTTAATGTGTCCGTGTCGCATATGACCGACACCGGCTGCCAGAACACACCCGCCATATTCTTCCCCGCCTTCAGATCCACCGCCGTCTTCCCTCCCACGGAGGAGTCCACCGCCGCAAGGAGCGTCGTGGGCAGCTGCGCGTATCGCACGCCCCGCTGATACGTCCCCGCGGCAAATCCCGCCATATCACCCGTGACCCCGCCGCCCAGAGCCACGACCATATCCGACCTTGTCAGCCGGTTCTCCGCCATGCACTCAAGCAGGTCCGACAGTGTGGAGAGGTTCTTTGACGCCTCCCCGTGCGGGAAGACAAATTCGAACGGCTCAAAGCCCGCACCTCTCAGACTCTCCAGCGTTTCGCCAAGGTAAAGCTCCGCCACAGTGTCGTCAGTCACCACTGCCGTCCTCCCCGGCGGCACCGCGGCGCTCAGCATTGCACCGCAGTCCGCCAGAAGGCCGGCGCCTATATTCACCCTGTAGCCTCCGCCGGCCTTTATTTCCACCGTCTCCATACGTTCCTCCCCGAATATTTACATGTCCCGCCGTGGCCCGGGCCGAGCCCGGGACATGGCCCTGTCATTCTCATAACTGTTTTTCGCCCGGCTCAGGGCACTCATTCCCCGCCCGCTGTAGCTTTGAGCTCCCGCCCCTGCCTTAAAAGGCCGCAGAGGCGATCGTTGTCCTCGGATGTGAGCGCGTCAAGATACTCCGTTAAATGCCCTATCAGTATCTCAAGCTCCCGCGTCAGCATATCCCTGTTTGCGGAGAAGAGCTCCGTCCACATGTTCTCATCCAGCCTTGCCACTCTCGTCATGTCCCGGAAGCTCCCGGCTGAAAAGCCCATGTGCGTCTGCGCCGTGGGCGACTTCACATAGGCGCTGGAGGTTATGTGGGCCAGCTGGGAGGTGTACGCTATTATTCTGTCATGCTCCTCAGGGTCAGTGAAGGTCAGTCCCGCAAAGCCGATGGAGAGGAAGAAGCTCTTGAGCGCGTCAAGCGTCAATATATCCGTCCTGCTGTCCGGCGTCAGTATCATTGACGCGCCCCTGAAGAGATCCGCGTCCGCGTTCTCAAAGCCCGCCCGCTCCTTGCCGGCCATGGGGTGTCCCCCCACATAGGCAAAGCCATATTTCTCCGCCAGCGGCGTTATGGCCGCCGTTATGGTCCGCTTCACACCGCACAGATCCACCAGCACCGAGCTTGTCGGGATCAGCGGCGCCTCGCGCCCAACCCACTCCACAAGCGCCCTTGGCGGCAACGCCACCAGGATAAGCTCACAGCCCGGCATCGTCGTCGCGTCCAGCCGTCCGTCTATTGCACCGGACATGAGCGCCATCGCCATTGTCTCAGTATTTATGTCCTCGCCGTAAACAGTGCAGTCGGTGTTTTTCTTTATGCTCCTGGCCATGGACCCGCCTATGAGGCCAAGTCCCGCAATTCCCACTGTCTTCATCACTCCGCCTCACTGTTCATTGTGCTGTGAAGAAGCACAAGCTTTTTAGCAAGCTTATCGAAGGCCGCCGGCTTCAGCGACTGCGGCCCGTCGCACAGGGCGTGCTCCGGGTCATTGTGGACCTCTATTATAAGTCCGTCGGCGCCCGCCGCAACAGCCCCGCAGGACAGCGGAGCAACAAGCTCCCACTTCCCTGACGCGTGGCTCGGGTCCACCACAATCGGCAGATGCGTCAGCTTCTTGAGCACGGGAACTGCCGAAATATCCATTGTGTTTCTCGTGTATGTCTCGAAGGTGCGGATCCCCCGCTCACACAGCACGACGTTCCGGTTGCCTCCTGCCATTATGTATTCCGCGCTCATGAGCAGCTCCTCATAGGTGGCCGCGGAGCCGCGCTTTAACAGTATCGGCTTGTCCACTGTCCCAAGGAGCTTCAGAAGCTCGAAGTTCTGCATGTTCCGCGCTCCGACCTGTATCATGTCCACGTCCTCAAACAGCGGCAGCTGCGCCGTATCCATGATCTCTGTCACAACCGGCAGCCCGGTCGCCTCCCTGGCAAGCTTCAGCAGCCTTATGCCCTCACCGCGGAGCCCCTGAAACGAGTATGGCGACGTGCGCGGCTTGAAGGCTCCCCCGCGCAGGATCGTCGCGCCGCTCTTCTTCACGCTCTCCGCAACGGAGATTATCTGCTCCTCCGACTCAACGGAGCACGGGCCGGCGATGAGCGTCAGACTCCCGCCCCCGATCTGCGTGTTCCCCACCTTCACCACGGTGTCGTCCGGGTGAAACTTGCGGTTGGCGTTCTTGTACGGCTCCTGTATGCGCTTTACGTCCTCCACTATGTCCAGCGCGTTTATCAGGTTGATGTCCAGCGACGCCGTGTCCCCTACAAGGCCCAGAATCGTCTGGTGTACACCCACCGTCGGGTGTATCTCAATGCCCTTGCTCTCAAGCCATGATATGAGGCTCTGCAGCTGCTGCTCGTTCGGGTCCTTCTTCAGAATGACTACCATTTTCAGATTCCTCCTCATTAACGCAAAAAATCCCGCGGCCTGTTTGGCCGCGAGATACAAGGCGTTCTTATTAAGTGATGAACCCCAATCTCTTCATTCAGCCAAACCGCCGATAGCCTTACCATAAAAGCTGGTAAAGCGGTAGGTAAAGCTGTATGAATAGGATGAAGACAGAATAGCACAATTTATCATGGCGCACCTCTGCGGGGTAATATCAACACTCATATAGTACCACTTTATTTCCCAAAAGTAAAGAATAATTTCGTGCACATTTCGCACAATATAGATGCGGTTTAAGCGCCCAAAATGAGGATTTTGCATAG
>CAYPMJ010000046.1:0-13730 GCA_964411785.1 uncultured Oscillospiraceae bacterium | reverse complement strand
TCGATCAGCGCTTGCTGAACTGCGGAGCGCGACGGGCGGCCTTGAGACCGTACTTCTTGCGCTCTTTCATTCTGGGGTCACGGGTGAGGAAACCAGCGGCCTTAAGAGGTGCGCGATAGGACTCGTCCACCTGCAGCAGAGCGCGGGCTATACCGTGACGAATCGCACCGGCCTGCCCGGAGATCCCTCCTCCGCTGACTGTGGCCTCAATGTCAACCTTGTCGGCGAGGCTGACAGTGTTCAGAGGCTGGCGGACAATGTACTTTAATGTGTCCAGGGCAAAATAATCATCCATGTCCCGACCATTGACAGTGATGCGGCCTGTGCCGCCGGGGAAGAGGTGAACTCTCGCCACAGAGGACTTCCTGCGTCCTGTGCCGTACATATATGGCTTCTTGCTGGTATACATGTTCACTTTCCTCCTTTATTCCTGCTCCCAGACTTCGGGCTTCTGAGCCTGATGCTTATGCTCCGCCCCGGCGTAAACGTGCAGCCGCGTGAGCTGCTCACGACCGAGCGTGTTCTTGGCCAGCATGCCCTTCACGGCCTGTTCCATCGCAAACTCAGGCCTTTTCGCCATCAGCGTGGCATACTGGACCTCCTTCAGGCCTCCTATCCAGCCGCTGTGGTGCCGGTAGAATTTATCCCGCAGCTTATTCCCCGTCAGAACGGCCTGAGATGCATTGACAACGATAACAAAATCGCCGCAGTCAACATTCGGCGTGTAATCTGGCTTGTGCTTGCCGCGCAGCAGTGTGGCGGCCTTTACAGCGGTACGGCCAAGCGGCTTCCCCGCAGCGTCGAGGACATACCATTTACGGGAAACGGTCTCCTTCTTCGCAAGTGTAGTGGACATTGTTTTCCTCCAAAAATGTTCTGGTTCTTGAATTTTATATTATGTGTGCTATACTTATTTGCGCCATATCTTTATAACACAATTGAGCGCGGCTGTCAACACCAAATTTAAATTTCTTTACCTGCTTGTTTTTGTTCTCACGATTACTCGCGTTTTCACGGGTATGCTCTTATTTTCTCGAAACGCAAATCAGATTTTGGAGGGTATGCAATGCCAAGCTTTCAGGGAACAGTTCGTCGGTGTATCGCGGACTACGATATGATTCACGAGGGGGACAAGGTAGCGGTCGGCGTCTCAGGGGGAAAGGATTCAATTGCGCTGCTGGCGGCGCTGGCGGAGCTCAGGCACTATTACCCCAAGCGTTTTACCCTCACGGCAGTAACACTGGACATGGGCTTACCTGACATGGACTTTTCGCCTGTTGCAGAGCTCTGTAAAAGTCTTGACGTACCGTACACAGTGCAAAGGACGGACATAGCCCGTCTCATCTTTCAGGTTCGCGGGGAGAAGAACCCCTGCGCACTGTGTGCGAAGATGAGGAGGGGAGCGCTGAACGACTGCATCCGTGCTGAGGGCATCTCAACACTGGCCCTGGGACACCACCTGGACGACGCCATAGAAACGCTGCTTATGTCACTTCTATATGAGGGACGGCTTGCCTCCTTTGAGCCTGTAACGCATATGAGCCGCTCCGGTGTCACACAGATACGCCCAATGGTTTACTGCCGCGAGAGCGAAGCGGCGGGGTTCGTGCGCAGACTCGGCCTTCCCGTTGTAAAAAGCACCTGTCCCATGGACGGCAGGAGCCACAGAGAGGACATAAAGCGTCTTATACGTGACCTGTCCAGGACATACCCGGATTTAAAGACCAAGCTTTTTGGCGCGATGCAGCGTCTGCCGCTCCCAGGCTGGGAACTGCCGGAGAAAAATCAATAATACATTCAGCAGCCGTCCCAGTCTGAGCTGCGTCTGTTCATAGCCGCAATTTTACATTTCCGTCTGGCTGACAATGCGCCCACCTGAGGGCGCAGCTGCCCGGACAAACGCTGACAGCCTCCCACTGCCGGGGAGAGTGATTGCCGTTTCAGTCGTCGCCGAAGCTGATGCCCAGCATACGGGCCTCCGCTATGATGTCGGACTTGGGGTCAACAGTCTTGAGCTTTCCGGCTACCTCTTTGAGAGGGACGGAGGTGATGGTGCGATTCTGTATGGCAACCATGCTGCCGTACTCGCCCCTTGAGATCATCACTGCCGCAGCCGCGCCGAGACGCGATGAGAGGACACGGTCGTACGGGCATGGAGTGCCGCCTCGCTGCATGTGTCCCGGAACCGTCACGCGCACCTCCTTGCCGGTTGCCTCCGTTATCTGATGGGCAATTTCGTAGGAGATGGAGGGGTAGGACGCCAGCATCTTCTCCACGCGCTTTTTATAGTCCTTTTTGGAGAGCTCAGCATCCTGCTTGGACAGCGCACCCTCTGCCACTGCCAGTATGGTGAAGCCATGCCCTGTGGACGCGCGCTCCTGCACCTTTTTCAGTACAGAGTCAATGTTGTAGGGTATCTCAGGGATGAGGATTATATCTGCCCCACCCGCCATGCCGGCGTTCAGCGTCAGCCACCCCGCCTTGTGGCCCATTATCTCCACAATGAATATCCTGTTATGGGATGCCGCTGTGGTGTGGATGCAGTCGATGACGTTTGTGGCAAGGTCAATGGCACTCTGAAAGCCGAAGGTCGTGTCTGTGCCCCAGAGGTCGTTGTCAATGGTCTTCGGAAGACCGATTACGTTCAGCCCCTCCTCGGAGAGGAGATTCGCTGTCTTCTGACTCCCGTTTCCTCCCAGCACCACCAATACATCCAGCCGGAGCCGCCGATATGTGGTTTTCATCGCCTCAACCTTGTCAAGCCCGTTCTCGTCAGGGACGCGCATCAGCTTGAATGGTTGACGGCTCGATCCGAGAATCGTTCCGCCCACTGTCAGCAGACCTGAGAAGTCCTGCGGGGTCATCTTACGGTATTCCTCGTAGATCAGACCCTTGTAGCCGTCAATGAAGCCGATTATCTCTACTTCCTGACCATAGAGCTTGTAGAGCGTCTTTGCCACGCCTCGCATCGTCACGTTAAGCGCCTGGCAGTCGCCCCCGCTTGTAAGAATGCCTACACGTTTCATAGTGTGGTAACTCCTTTTTTTAATTTTCTGGTCCTGTGACAATGATACCATATTCAAGCTGAAATGGAAACATTTTTTTAGCAATTTTGGGAAATTTTTTCGCGTATCTGCTGCCTTTTCAGCAATGGTTCGGAGAAAATCAGGTTTACCCCAGGTGTTGCAGGTGATGATGGATGGGCCTGGCTCAATGTAATTCCAGCGCTTTCAGCTTTATTGACAACCGTGCGCCGGGTGGTATAATAAACCACAGACGCAGCGCGCGGCGCTGTTGTGTGTGGAAGTTAATCGAGTGGAGGACGCGGCAATGACACTATTCCTTGGCGACAGTCTCACGCGCGGCACGGTAGGGTTTTCATACATCAGGTTTATGAAAGAACGTGAGCACAGGAACAAGGGCAGGAACGGAGATCCGGTATATGGAGCGCTGAAAAGACTTGTGCGTTACAGACAGCGTCCCTGGTATGAGCGGGTGGATGCCTGTGTGGTGCTGCTTGGCACGAATGATCTGCTGCGGCCTTTTCTCTGCTCAAGCTCCAGAGGGTTCCGGGTGATGTTCCGAAGAAAGGTGGAGAGGACGCGCTGTGCAGACGCCCGTGAGGTGTTTGAGGCATATTACCGTGATATCGTCATGAGACTTTGCGGGGATGGGAAGAGAGTGATTCTGGTAGGAATCCCGAAGCTTCAGCTGGACGGATTCCCGCAGGAAAAGCTGCGGGAGTACAACTCGGTGATCCGCGGGATAGCCACCGAGGTTTCAGCAGATTTTGTGGATACCTCAGAGCTGCAAAGCAAGGTCTTTCCGAGAAGCCGGGAAGATTTCGTCTGGGGTCAGACCTGCGTACCGCGGGGTCTGGATATTCTGATAATGGGACTCCTCCCGTTTACAAAGGAGATGTTCTCAAGGCTGCGTCGGCTGGAGCTGACCGTAGACGGCATCCACTCCAATAAATTTACCGCCAGAACGCTGGCAAAGGAGCTTGACGCTGTGCTTGACAGAATGGAGGAGCTGAAATGAGCGGAAGAGCGATTATTTTCGGAGCGGGTGAGTATGGCGGACTTCCACCGGACTTCCGCGAGGGTGATTTAATAATAGCTGCCGACGGGGGATTGGACTATCTGTTATCTATAGGGCGGAAGCCTCAGCTGCTGGTGGGTGATATGGACTCGCTGAGAACAGCTCCGGATGGCGTGGAGACAATGCGCTTTTCCGCGAGGAAGGACGACACGGATATGGCGCTCGCGATAAGAGAAGCGCTGTCACGGGGGAGGGAGGAGCTTCTCCTGTACGGAGGACTTGGCGGAAGGCTCGATCACACGTTTGCAAATCTTCAGCTGCTGGCTGGTCTGGCGTTGAGAGGAGTCAGAGCCTTCCTTCTGGGCGCGGAGACTGCGGTGACGGCAATACACCGTGGCGGGCTCAGGTTTGCAGCCGAAGCGGATGGGATACTGTCGGTATTTGCCTATGGAGGAGAGGCTATCGTCACGGAGCAGGGGCTGTCCTACAATGTGGAGGGCTTGCGGATGTCGGACACAGTGCCGATAGGGGTCAGCAATGAGTTCACCGGCGAGTGCGCGTCGGTTGAGGCTCTGGAGGGTACACTGCTGGTGTTCTGGAGGCGGACGCCTGGTCTGCCGCTGCCTGAGAGCTTTGAGCTTTGCGGGGAGTGAGTGGCAGGACGCGAAAAATGCGGCAAGCTCAATCTGTCACACTTTTCCCCTCGCCGGATTGGAGAGCAGGTAAAGGACAATATGCAGCAGAAGCTGACACTCCCCACGGAGTTGTCCGTGGGGAGTGTCAGCTTCTCAATTTTTAAATGGATTCGCCGAAAGCGGACCTCTGAAACCTCTGAAAAACGCACTTTCCGCACTTTACTGATCTTATGAGCAGAAAATGAGCTGCTCAGATCTGAAATACGGACATTTATTCAGAGGCCCCCTGATCCTTTTCGCGCTCCTTCCGGGCTTCGTCGAGCTCCTCCTCAAACTCATCCAGAGCCTGATCCAAAGCCTCAGCTACATAATCTCCCAGTTCCAGCATGGCAAGGATGGCGTGACCGGCCACCAGCATTCGAGCCTCCACCTCCGGCCCTACGTCAAGCACCTCCATATTTCCGTCGCCCTCACGATCCATCAGCACCAGATCGGGCAGACCATTTGCGTCTGAATCGTGGAAGTACAGGTTGAACTCGCCGTCCCCGGTGAGGTCAACTGCCAGCGTATCAATATCGCCGTCCCCGGTGCAGTCCAGAAGGGCGAGATCCGGCTGCCCGTCGCCGTCCACATCAATCAGAATCTCATCCGTCGCGCTGCGGATCAGCGTTTTGCGGAAGTCCTTATCGACCATCATCTTCAACTTGACCTTGCGCAGTGTGCCCATTGAACTTTCCTCCATTTCATATGTGTTCCGGCGATATTACCGTCTGCCGCCTCCGCGTCCTCCGGGACCACCAGGGCCGGGCCCGGGGCCAGGGCCAGGTCCCCTTCTGGGCGGAGGCCCTCCGGGAGGTCCATAATACATTGGACGGCGCCTGTGAGCCAGACGGCGCGAGAGATTGCTCAGTATCGCGGCTCCGGCAACCACACCTCCAACGGTCGCCGCTGTTTTGGCCGCGTCGGACATGCCGGAGCTTTTCTCTGCAAATGCGGCGCCACATTTAGGGCAGAAGTTGACGTCGCCGGCGAGCTCAGCTCCACAATTCGGGCAGAAAACAGACATGATACCCCTCCTTCGTAATCTGATGCCTATACTTTACCTGTTATTACTGTATTGAAGATGAAAATTATGTAAACAATTCGTTAATTTGTTAATTCCACTATGAAAACCCGTCCTCTGTCGCGCACAGAAGCCATACCCGCAAGCTGCCCGGCATTATCGCGGCACACGGTGCTCATTGTCCGCGGACGACTTCTGCCACAACCTCCACCTCAACAAGAACGCCCTTCGGCAGCTCCCGTACGGCGACGCAGCTCCTCGCCGGCTTTCCGGTGAACGTTCTGGCATATACCTCATTGAAGGCTGAAAAATCCGCCATGTCCGCCAGGAAGCACACCGTCTTCACAGCCAGCTCCGGGCCCGTCCCAGCCGCTTTAAGGACGGCTGTCAGGTTCTTCATCACCTGCTCAGTCTGCTCCTCTATTGTTGTCGCCTCTACTGTTCCCGTGGCTGGATTTATGGGTATCTGTCCGGATGTGAACACAAGATCTCCCGCCACTATCGCCTGTGAATATGGGCCTATTGCCTCCGGGGCCTCAGCCGTATGTATCACTGTTGCCATGCTTTTCACTCCTTTTTGCTCTCAGCTAAGTATATGGAATCCCTCTTTTTGCAGTGCATCCCGGATGGTGTCAATGTGCTTGAAATTGCGTGTCTCCAATGCGAGACGCAAATAGCAGCCGTTTATATCCGCTCCCTCGTCTGCACGCTCATAATGCACCGAGACAACGTTGCCACCTTCCGCTGCTATCACATGACTTACCTGTTCCAACTGTCCAGGCTTGTCTATCAGCTCCACCGTCAGCTGGCACGTGCGTCCCGACATGAGCAGTCCCCGTTCTATCACCCGTGACAGTATCGTCACGTCTATGTTTCCGCCTGACAGCAGACACACGGTCTTCTTTCCCTCGATCGGAACCTTGTTGAACATTGCGGCAGCTACCGACACTGCCCCGGCTCCTTCCGTCACCAGCTTCTGCTGCTCCATCAGCGCCAGGATCGCCGCTGATATTTCGTCATCTGTTACCGTCACTACGTCATCAACATATTTGCTGCATAATTCAAATGTATGCTCTCCCGGAGTCTTCACTGATATACCGTCGGCAATCGTTGCTACTCCCGGCAGCGACGTGATGTGTCCCTCACGCATGGAGTTCACCATTGACGGCGCGCCCACCGCCTGCACTCCATAGACCTTTACCTCCGGGTTCAGATTCTTTATCGCAAACGCCACACCCGATATGAGTCCGCCTCCGCCTACCGGTACAAGCACTGCCTCCATATCCTGCAGCTGTTCGCAGAGCTCAAGGCCAATCGTACCCTGTCCCTCTATGACCAGCTCATCGTCAAATGGATGTATGAATGTATATCCCTTTTCGTCACGGAGCTCAAGCGCCCTGTCATAGGCGTCGTCATAGACACCCTTTACCAGGCACACCTCCGCTCCGTAGCTCTTTGTCGCCTCCACCTTGGATATAGGTGCGCCGTCCGGCAGACAGATCACCGCTTTTATTCCAGCTCGCCTGGCCGCCAGCGCTACCCCCTGCGCGTGGTTCCCCGCCGAGCAGGCTATCACTCCACGCGCTTTTTCCTCGTCCGACAGCTGTGATATCTTGTAGTATGCTCCCCGGACCTTGAATGATCCTGTAATCTGCAGGTTTTCGGTCTTCAGATATATCTGTGAAGACTCGTTCAGATGCGGCGCGTATATCACATCTGTCTCGCGTATTACCTGCTTCAGGATATGCTTCGCGTGGTATATCCTGTCAAGTGTTATCAATGTACCTGTCCTCCTTTGCTGTGGCGATCCGTCTGCCTTGCCAGAACGCTGTCTGTGAACTGTTCCGCCGCCCTTGGCGACATACCGCCCTTACGCAGGGCAAATGCCTCCGCCTCCACATCCAGTTTCTCTGACACAGGTATTCCCTTACGGCAGCAGATACCGTGTACTATCTCCAGATACTGCTCCTTCGCCGGACGCGTATAAAGAATGGTCAGTCCAAACCGCTCCGACAGCGACAGCAATTCCTGCATTGTGTCGTTGCGGTGTACGTCATCCCCGTCCCTGTCGGTGAACGTCTCCTTTACCAGATGTCTGCGGTTGCTGGTGGCATAAATCACTGTGTTATCCGCCCGGACAGATGCAGACCCCTCCAGAGTCGCCTTCAGTGCGCTGAAATTATCATCGTTTTTCTGAAATGACAGATCGTCAATAAAAAGTATGAATTTTAGTGGGTTATCCCGCAGCCGTTCACAGATTTGCGGGATATCCCGGAGCTGTTCCTTCTTCAGCTCCACAAGTCTCACACCACGTGGGGCGTACAGGTTCGCCACTGCTTTTACAGTGGAAGACTTACCTGTTCCGGCGTCTCCAACCAGCAGCGTATTCGCGGCGGGAAGTCCGGACACCAGAGCTTGCGTGTTCTCAATAAGCTTCCTGCGCGGCTCGGTATACCCGACAAGGCTCTCTACCCTTATAGGATCCGGCGACCGGACAGGAATTATATCACCATTTTCCACTCTGAACATTACGTGGCGGGCGTAAATGCCGTAGCCTGTGCTGTGTATGGCTGACAACCGCTTTTCGTATTCTGAAGCCATATCCGTTTTACGCGTCTCGTACTCCGCAAGCTCCCCTGAAAAACCGGTGAACTCACGCAGATCCATGTAAGTGAGCTCCGAGAGCTCCTGAAATACCAGGAGCTCCCGTTCCACGCATCTCCCAAGGACGGGTGGGACCGCCTCGCCCCTGGCCCGGTACTTTACATAATCATTCTCGTCCTCTGCCAGGGCATCAAGAAGATAATCAGAAAAGCAGAAGCTCCGTTTATAAAGCGCAGATACAAAATCTGAATAATGCTCCACACGCTCGCTCACGCGGCGGCTGCCCTCTAAAAGTCGGCGCAGCGCTGCAAGAACCTCCCCGTCACGCACACCACGGAAGACAACAATGGATGCGATCTTACGGGACATATCAGCAACTTTCTGAGTCTTATCCCGCATTATTCCGCGGCCTCGATTCTCTTCAGTATCTCCTGCGTCATCTGTCTGGTAGTGAGAGGCACAGCGGCGCCCTTTCCTGCTATATCCGCTGTGCGGAAGCCTTCATTCAGGACGCTGTCCACGGCATCCTCAACCACAGCCGCCTCTTCAGTCAGGCTGAAGGAGTAGCGAAGCATCATTGCAGCTGAGAGGATCGTTGCGATAGGGTTCGCGATCCCCTTTCCGGCAATATCAGGCGCTGACCCGTGAATTGGCTCATACATTCCACGCGAAGTCTCGTTCAGTGATGCTGAGGGCAGCATACCGATAGATCCGGTTATCTGACTTGCCTCATCTGAGAGAATATCTCCGAACATATTCGATGTCACAACGACGTCAAACTGAGCCGGGTCACGCACAAGCTGCATTGCGGCGTTATCCACAAGCATATCCTGGACTTCAACATCCGGGAACGACACTGCTGTTTCATGCACGGTTTTTCTCCACAGCCGTGAAGTCTCAAGAACATTGGCCTTGTCAATGCTTGTTACCTTCTTCCGGCGCTTACGTGCCGTCTCAAAGGCAACCCTGGCGATGCGCTCTATCTCCAATGTGCTGTAACACTCCGTATCATACGCCTCCAGGCCGTACTTTCCCTGCCTGTAACCACGGTCACCAAAATATATCCCGCCTGTCAGCTCACGGACGATCATAATATCAAAGCCCTTTTGCACTGTCTCCGCACGCAGCGGACTTGCGCCGGACAGTGCCGGGTAGAGCTTCGCCGGTCTTAGATTCGTAAACAGCCCTAAGGCAGATCGGATGCCAAGCAGCGCCTTCTCCGGCCGCATGTCACCTGGGAGCGTGTCCCACTTCGGCCCGCCGACGGCCCCCAGCAGTACGCTGTCGGACTCAAGACAGCCCTTTACCGTCTCCTCCGGCAGCGGCTCACCGCAGCTGTCCAGCGCCGCGCCTCCTATGAGGTACGGTGTAAAAGTAAATCTGTGTCCGTATTTTGCGGCCACGGACTCCAGTACCTGAACGGCGCTGTCAACAATTTCCGGACCTATTCCATCTCCCCGCAAAAGCGCGATCCTTTTCTCCATCCCCTGTCACCGCTTTCTTAAAATACGCCCTTTTTCACTGCTTCCACCAGCCCCCCGGCACTGATAATGCTCTGGATAAACGCGGGGAAGGGTTCGGCCTTGAATGTCTCACCTGTTGTTACGTCGGTGACAGCTCCCGTGTCAAGGTCCACAGATACCCAATCTCCGTCCCGTATGCTCTCTGCCGCCTGGGGACACTCTATTATCGGAAGTCCGATGTTTATGGCGTTTCGATAAAAGATCCTGGCAAAGCTCCTGGCTATTACTATTGAGATCCCGCTGGACTTGATCGCCAGAGGCGCGTGTTCCCGCGAGGACCCGCAGCCAAAATTTTCGCCGGCAACAATGATATCTCCAGCCCTCCTCCGGCTGTGGAAGGTGCTGTCAAGGTCCTCCATACAGTGGGCCGCAAGATGCTCAGGCGTGCTGTCGTTTAAGTACCTGGCCGGGATTATCACATCTGTGTCAACGTTATCGCCGTATTTGATTGCGTTTCCCTCTTTTATCATCCTAAAACCTCCTGTGGCCCGGCGATCCGTCCCGCAACAGCGCTGGCGGCTGCAACGGCGGGACTTGCGAGATACACCTCTGATTTCACATCACCCATACGGCCCACAAAATTGCGGTTGGTGGTGGACACACACCGCTCGCCTGCCGCCAGTACGCCCATATACCCGCCAAGGCACGGCCCGCACGTCGGCGTGGACACTGCACAGCCAGCCTCGATAAAGTCACGTATCAGGCCGTCTTCCATGCACCTGAGATATATCTCCTGTGTGGCAGGAATGACTATCGCCCGCACATTATGAGCCACCTTGTGGCCGCGAAGCACCTCCGCCGCCTCTTTGAGGTCCTTATATAGGCCATTAGTGCATGAACCGATTACGACCTGGTCAATGCGCACATCGCCCACTTCGTCTATTGTCCTTGTATTTTCCGGAAGGTGCGGGAATGCCACGGTGGATTTCAGCGCCGACAGGTCTATTTCAATAGTCCGTTCATATACCGCGTCTGCGTCGGCCTCAAATACCACAGGCTTTCTATCCGAATGTTCGGCACAGTATTGAAGAGCGACGTCATCTGCTGGGAATATCCCGTTTTTGGCGCCTGCCTCGATTGCCATGTTGCATATGGTCAGTCTGTCCGCCATGGAGAGACCTGCTGTGCCATCCCCTGTGAACTCCATGGATTTATACAGCGCTCCGTCTACACCAATATCTCCGCTGATATGTAAGATAACATCTTTGCCGGACACATACGGCTGAAGCTTTCCGCGCAGTACAAACCGGATCGCAGACGGGACTTTGAACCACGCTTTCCCGGTCGCCATCGCTACAGCCATATCTGTTGAGCCGACTCCTGTGGAAAACGCGCCCAACGCCCCATATGTGCAGGTGTGCGAGTCAGCGCCGATGGACAGATCCCCTGAGACCACCAGTCCCTTTTCCGGGATCAGGGCATGTTCAATGCCCATCCGCCCAACATCATAAAAGCCAGGTATGTCCCGCTCCCGGCAGAAGTCCCGGCAGGTCTTGCACTGGACGGCACTTTTTACGTCCTTGTTTGGAGCGTAGTGATCCATTATCATGGTCACCTTGTCCCGATCAAAAACATCCTCCACGCCCATCTTGTTAAATTCCCGTATCGCCACGGGACCCGTTATGTCGTTGCAGTGAACCCTGTCCAGACGGCACAGGATGAGCTGCCCGGCCTCCACGCTGTCCAGTCCCGCGTGAGCGGCCAGCAGCTTCTGCGACATTGTCATCCCCATATGAGAGTCCTCACTTCACATTTATGATAGCGCCCTTGTCGGCGGAGGAAACCATCCCGGCATAGCGCTTCAGATAGCCTGACAGGTTCTCGTGCTTCTGTACAGGCTCCGAAGCCTTACGCCGCTCAATCTCCTCATCGTCAACCTCAAGGGTTATGGTGTGGTTCGGAATATCGACTGATATCATGTCTCCCTCGTGGACCCATGCGATAAGTCCGCCTGATGCTGCCTCCGGCGACACATGACCGATCGCCGCTCCGCGGGTTGCCCCTGAGAAGCGTCCGTCTGTTATGAGGGCCACCTCCTTGTCAAGGCCGGCTCCGGCTATAGCGGATGTAGGAGAGAGCATCTCCCTCATGCCGGGACCTCCCGCAGGGCCCTCGTAGCGAATTACCACAACGTCTCCAGGCTTTATTCCTCCCGCGTAAATAACCTTTATGGCATCTTCCTCACAGTTAAAAACCCGCGCCGGTCCCTTATGGACAAGCATCTCAGGAGCTACAGCACTCCGCTTTACCACGCACCCGTTCTCAGCCAGATTGCCATAAAGCACGGCAATCCCGCCCGTGGTACTGTATGGGTTCTCTATATCCCGGATGACGGTGTTATCCAGGTTTACCGCATCGGCTATGTTTTCTCCAAGAGTCCGCCCGGTGCAGGTCATGACTCCGGTGCTGATGAGGTTTTTCCTGGTGAGCTCCTTCAACACCGCATAGACCCCGCCGGCCTCGTTCAGATCCTCCATGTATGTGGGGCCGGCAGGGGCGAGGTGGCAGATGTTCGGTGTCCGTTCGCTTATCTCGTTGACACGTGAGAGGTCAAACTCCACATCACACTCATTTGCAATGGCCGGGAGGTGAAGCATTGAGTTTGTGGAACAGCCCAGCGCCATATCGGCAGTGACGGCATTGTATATGGCATCTCTTGTCATGATATCCCGTGGCCGGATATTCCTGCGCACAAGCTCCATCACCTGCATTCCGGCCCTCTTCGCCAACGCCAGCCGCGCGGAATAGGCAGCTGGGATGGTCCCGTTCCCGGCCAGGCCCATGCCAAGCACTTCGGTCAGGCAGTTCATGGAATTAGCTGTATACATCCCGGAACAGGAGCCGCAGGAGGGGCATGCCTTCTGCTCAAACTCGCGCAGCTTATCCCCGTCAATCTTTCCGGCGGAATAGGCTCCCACTGCCTCAAACATGCTGGAAAGGCTTGTCTTATGTCCGCCCACTCTCCCCGCCAGCATAGGGCCTCCGGACACAAAGATAGTCGGGATATTCAGCCTTGCCGCAGCCATCAGCAGTCCGGGCACGTTTTTATCACAGTTCGGGATCATGACAAGCCCGTCAAAACCGTGGGCCATGACCATTGCCTCAGTGGAGTCGGCAATAAGGTCACGGGTGACAAGCGAGTATTTCATGCCCACATGGCCCATGGCAATGCCATCGCAGACGGCGATGGCCGGAAACACTATTGGCGTCCCCCCGGCGGCTGCAACGCCAAGCTTCACTGCTTCGGTGATCTTATCCAGGTTCATGTGGCCCGGTACAATCTCGTTATAGGAGCTGACTATACCGATAAGCGGCCGCTGAAGCTCCTCGTCCGTAAGCCCCAGCGCGTAATACAACGACCTGTGGGGCGCGTTTTCAAAGCCGTCTACGATAGTATCCTTAACCATGAAATGTCTCTCCTTAAGAGTATTCACAGGATCCTCAAGGCAAAGAGGGCTGTGCCCTCCCTGCCTTGAAAAATGCCAGAATCAGTTGTTGATAAGCTTCTCCTCGTCACTCCAGCTGTAAAGCTTCCGAACCTCGCGTCCGACAACCTCGGACGGGTGCTCCTTGGCCTTCTTGCGCATGGCATTGAAGTGAACCTGTGCCCCGGCGTCCGACATATCAAGCAGAAACTCCTTGGCAAAGGTGCCGTCCTGGATGTCGGACAGGATTTTCTTCATGGTTTTCCTTGTCTCATCGGTGATGAGCTTCGGGCCGGTCACATAGTCGCCATACTCAGCGGTGTTGGAAATGGAATAACGCATTCCCTCAAAGCCGCTCTGATAGATGAGGTCAACAATGAGCTTCATCTCGTGGATGCACTCAAAATACGCGTTTCTCGGGTCATAGCCGGCTTCGCAC
>CAYPMJ010000045.1:0-13886 GCA_964411785.1 uncultured Oscillospiraceae bacterium | reverse complement strand
ATTATGTGCGTTCTGGAGTGCGGCCTTTAAAAGCTCAGCGCTGAAAACCTGCGGTGTCTGGACCGCAAACAGGCTTTTACGGTCAGGTGTCCCAGTGACGATACGGTTTTCCACTGTTTTAATGGTGTCCTTCACAGGTACAGCCGGCGCTGCTGCATTGTGTTTGAAGGCTGCCTTTACTGCACCTGCTATGACATCATCGGTGACAAGCGGACGCGCACCATCGTGAATGGCCAGATACTGCGCCTTTTCAGAGGCCTCCGCCACTCCTGCGAGAACAGAGTCAAGCCGTTTCTCCCCCCCGCGGACAATCTTCGTCGCTTTCTCAATACTGTACTCAGCGCACACATTGGCCACTGGGACAATGGATTGTTCCTGAGTGACAACGACAATTTCATCAATATACTCTGACGATTGAAGAGCCATAAGGGACATTGCCAGTACCGGGACTCCGTTCAGCTCATAGAACAGCTTATCCCCATTTCCCATTCTGCTGGAGGTCCCAGCAGCCGCAACAATTGCGGTACAGAAGGGCCGTTCGCTCTGTTGAATGGTTTTGTAAAGAATTTTTCCAAAAATCTCAGCCACGGACATAAAAACAGCCCTCCTCAAAAAATCATACAGGCTATAATACACCTGTTCTTCACTCTTCCATGCTGTGGAAAAGCAATACCTTTGCTGGTCAGACGTCTTTTTTGGTGAACAAAGCTGACCCCATCCCTCAAGAGTGCCTTGAAAGATGGGGTAAAGCGGCGATAAAAGCCTTATGCCTCAGTCTCATCGATGACGGGAGGGTTATCAGTGTCGTAGACCACCACTGGTTCGTCATCCCCGTCGCCCTCATCCGGTTCCACCCTCGAGGGAGCAGCAAGCTCTGCGGCAGTAAGGGCGCGAATGCTAAGAGATACTTTCTTATGTTCCTCGTCAATGTTAATAATCTTTGCGCGTGTTATCTGACCCTCTGACAGTACGTCGCTGGGCTTGCCGATACGGCGATCAGCAATCTGTGAGATGTGAATGAGCCCGTCCACACCTGGAACAATCTCTGCGAAAGCTCCAAACTCCATGAGCTTCACAATTTTTACCTCTGCTACTGAACCAACACTGTATGCACTTGTAAACTTAATCCACGGATCATCCTTGGGATCCTTGCAGCCGAGGGATATCTTCTTATTCTCCTTGTCGAAAGAGATAACGTAGACATCAAGCTCATCACCAACAGCAACCACCTCGGAAGGCTGGTGTATCCTGCGCCAGGTCAGCTCCGAAACGTGAACCATGCCGTCGATCCCACCGATGTCCACAAACGCACCATAGCTTGTCAGTGACTTCACCACACCGTGATAGCGTTTGCCAACCTCTATTTCATTCCAGACCGCCTCGGCGCGGGCGCGGCGCTCCTCGTTCAGCACGGCGCGAATAGAGCCAACTACTCTGCGACGCGGCTGGTTCACCTCTGTGATGTGGAGCCTGACCTTCTTTTTCAGCAGCTCGCTCATAGGCGTGTCCTTGGGAAGTCCAGACTGTGAGGCAGGGACAAATACGCGGACGCCTTTTACTGAGACAACTACTCCGCCCTTATTTTCCTCCACCACAGTGCCTTCCACAACTGCCCTGGTGTTCCGGGCCTCGGCCACTCCGTTCCATGCCTTGACGGAATCAAGACGCTTTTTAGAGAGCATCACCGTACCCTCAACGTCATTGACACGCATCACGTAAGCCTCTATCTGATCCCCGACCTTGACAATGTCGTTGACATTGACACCTGGCTCATCGGTCAGTTCGGAAATCGGAATATAGCCCGACTGCTTTGTGCCGAGATCCACAGACACCTCAGTCTGGGTAATTGAGGCAATGGTACCCGATACCTTCTCCCCCGTATGTAAAGTTTTGATAGAACGTTCCAGCAGCTCTTCAAACGAAGCCTCCGCTTCCGGCGATTCTACCTGAGTTTCCTCCTCTACCTGAGTTGCCTCCTCTGCCGGGGTTGTGTTTTCGTTGTTTTCGACCGTATCAACGGCCATGATCTCGTCGCTCATCTTCCTGTTGACCTCCTTAATAATCCACTCTGGTGTGGAAGCGCCGGCGGTAATGCCAACCGTATCAAACCTACGCAGCTCCTGCACTGGAAGCTCGTCCGCGCTATGAATAAAGTAAACATTTTCGCAGTGATTCCGGCAGATTTCCGCCAACTTTTGGCTATTAGCGCTGTTTTTCCCGCCGATTACAACTATCGCGCCGCACTTTGACGCCAGTTCTCCAGCCTCCGCCTGACGGAGGGTGGTCGTACTGCATATTGTATCAAAGATTTTGCTCTTTGTACACTCTTTTTTTATAATTTTAATATTATTTTCAAAATTTTCTACTTCTTCTGTTGTCTGAGAAACAACTGAGAGCGGTTCATCCCTCAAAGATGGCTCATGTTGAAGCAATTCAAGCAATTCATCTGTATTCGAGAAAACCTCCGCCGTTGGGCAGCGGCTCACAGCTGCGGACACCTCCGGGTGAGAACGAGTGCCGAAAATAAGAACTTTCCTTCCATGGGCGGCCTCTGACTCAACAAGCATGTGAACACGCGCCACATCCGGACAGGTCGCATCAATGATATCTGCTCCCTTTTGGCGCAGCGCATCCAAATCTTCCTTAACGGCGCCATGGCTGCGGATAATCACATGGACACCTTCGGGGATTTCTTCCACCCGCTCCACCGTCCGGATGCCAAGTTTTTCCAGATAGCACACCACATCCTCGTTGTGTGTGAGTGGTCCCAGGCAATAGCAGACACCGTATTTTTCAGCTGCCTGTTCTGCCATTTTCACCGCTCTGCGAACACCGAAGCAAAAACCTGAAAATCTGGCCTGTATAATCTCCACAGCTTACGCCTCCCTCGCAGAAGGAGGAGCCAAACTCTCGATACGGCTCATAAGCTGATCTGCCAGAGCTTCGTAATCCTCCTTTGTACGGCGTACAGCTGACTTGACAACATTAATTGGTTCACCGATGATGATGGATGTACGATGAAAAAACTTCTTCTGCCGTGGAATATACACAGGTATGAGCGGAGCACCAGTTTTCTCTGCCAGTCTCACTGCTCCAGATTTCGGTGCAACGGCGCTATCCACTGAAGAACGCGTACCCTCTGGGAATATACCCAGTTTTTTCCCTCCCTTCAGGCACATAAGAGACGTTTTCATGGCCTCCATATCGGCGGTAAGACGGTTAACCGGAAAGGTTCCGATCATGTGAAAGAAAAGTGACGGAAGCTTCTTCCTGAAAAGCTCCTGCTTTGCCATGATGCACAGATGATATTTTCCAGGTACCGCAAAGGCCATAAGTACAGGGTCAGTCCAACTTGAGTGATTGGCACAGACTATGGCTGCTCCTTCTGGAATATTCCTGCGTCCCTCAACACGGAACGGAATGACAATTCCCAGTGTTATGATTGCCACGAAGCGGCTGATCCTGTAGGCAAGCTTTTTCCAATCCATAGCATGTTCCCTCAGAGTGCGCGTATATGTTCCCGGCACAGCGAAACTACCCGTTCCAGACTCTCTTCCAAAGTTAGATCGGTAGTATCCAGAAGTACTGCGTCATCAGCGGCTTTCAGCGGGGCGGTGTCACGTTTAGTATCGTTCTCGTCCCTCTGTCGCATATCCCGCTCCACGTCCTCCAGCGTCGTTTCCACACCACGCTCCCGCAGTTCACGAAACCGCCTCTGTGCACGCGCGTGAAGTGATGCAGTCAGGAATATCTTGACATCGGCTCCCGGCAAAACCACTGTTCCGATATCACGTCCATCCATCACTACATTGTTCTTCCGTGCCATCTCTCGCTGAGTTTCCAACAGAAACTGCCTGACACCTGGGTGAGCCGAGACACGTGAGGCAGCTATGGACACCTCCGGTGTGCGTATCTCCGCACTCACATCACGGCCGTTTAAAAGCATAAGCTGAAGGCCCAGACTATCATATTTTGTTTCTATAATCAGTTCCGGAAGCAGCGCCTCCACAGCTCTCCAGTCACCTGGATCTACATCCTTGCGCAACACATGAAGCGCCAACGTTCTGTAGAGGGCACCAGTGTCAACATAAATAAACCCGAGTGCTTTCGCTGTCTGCCTTGCGAGCGTGGATTTTCCGGCCCCTGATGGACCATCAATGGCTATACTGATATTTTTCATAAGCTGCTCCCTCCCTGGTTATTGTCAGACGAGTGGCTGCTGGACCATGCATCGCCCCCCGCCGTGACACTCATTGCAGCAGTGTAAGCAGTAGACCACGCGATCTGTAGATTAAAACCTCCTGTGTATCCATCTGCATCAAGGAGCTCACCTGCGAAATAAAGACCCCTTACGAGCTTTGACTCCATGGTTCTTGAATCAACCTCCCCCAACGCTACACCGCCAGAGGTTATTATAGCTTCTTCCACAGGCCTTGGTCCTTTCACCGTCAGTGGAAAGCCCTTGAACAGTTTCACAAGTCCATGTCTTTGCTCTCTTGTAATGGAGTTAACCTTTGTATCCGGCGGGATACCAGAGAGCGACACTATAGCAGGAATCATACTCCTTCCAGCCAGCTCACCAAGTGCATTTTCAAAATTTCGGTTGGAAAATTTCATAAAATCGCGGAGTATACGCTGATCAAGCTTCTTTTCATCCAGTGCTGGCTTCAGGTCAATCCTCAGTCGATAATGATTTGCATCAAAATCTCGCATATGAGCTGACGCAGAGAGGATAAGCGGTCCAGATACACCGAAATGAGTAAACATGAGTTCCCCAAAGTCCTCATATATCATCTTTCCACTGCAGTCGTAGACATAAAGCCTCACATTTTTCAAGGAAAAGCCCTGCATGGAGGCGCACACATCCCCCTCCGTTTCGAGGGGAACAAGTGACGCCCTGGGTGATATCACCGTGTGCCCCAATTCACTTGCCATCCTGTAACCGTCACCGGTAGAGCCGGTGTCGGGATACGACACGCCTCCTGTGGCAAGAAGAATGTTTCCCGCTTTAAAAATTCCGGAATCAGATGCAACGCCGACTGCGCACCCATCCTCTGTAAGTACCCTGATAACGCGAGCGGTAACTCTGTCGACGCCGCCTTCGCGGCAGAAACCTCGAAGAGCGTTGACAATATCGGCAGCTCTGTCAGACTGCGGAAAAACCCTTCCCCCACGCTCGGTTTTCAAGGGTACGCCCCGACGTTCAAAAAAATCCATTACATCTGCGGGACCGAAACGGCTGAGTGGACCGTAGAGAAATTTGCCGCCCCGCGGAATATTTGCCACTACCTCCCGAACATCTGTGTTGTTGGTCACATTACAGCGGCCCTTTCCTGTAATACCGAGTTTCCTGCCAACACGGTCATTGCGTTCGAGAACGAGTGTTTTCAGTCCGCGCTCCGCTGCAAAACCGGCTGCCATAAGTCCCGCTGCTCCGCCGCCCACAACCAGTAGATCATGCGTCACGCTTCTCATACACCTCATACTCCGCCCAGAGCTGCTCCAGACTGCTGAATTTCGCCTCCAGATCACAGTGCGATTTCTCCGCCGCAGACACAATAATCGCATTTATGAGACTCAGAGGAGCCACCAGAGAGTCCAGAAAGGATACCATTTCACTTCTGGCATAAAGTGGTATATCCGAAGCTTTGGCCACGAGCGAGGAGTCCGAGTCAGTGATGCCAACCACCGTCGCGCCCTTATCTCTGGCAAACTGCATGGCCTGGATGGTGCGCCGTGAGTACCTTGGAAAACTGATTGCAACACATACATCACCCTGAGAGATGTGAAGTATCTGTTCATAAATCTCGCTGACAGCATTCTGATTTACCAACCGGACATCCTGGAGCAATAAATTGAGGTAGAACCCCATAAAATCGGCCAGAGCTGATGAGGAGCGCAGACCAATTACATAGACGGTCTTTGCAGCCACTATGGCGTCAACGGCTCTGTCAAACGTCGCCACATCAGACTCCTCAAGTGTCCGCCGAAGCTTCTCAATGTCCGAATTGAGGACGTTCTCAAGCACGTTCGGTCCGGAAATCATATCTTTTGCCACTTCTATGCGCTGTACAGTAGTGAGACGGTTCTTTATAAGCTCCTGAAGCGCTCTGCGCATAGCCGGATACCCGTCATATCCCAGATCCATGGCGAAGCGAACCACGGTGGACTCTGAAACTCCAGCAGCTGCACCAAGTTTACCGGCTGTCATAAATGCCGCTTTATCGTAGTTTTTGGTGATGAATCCGGCGATTCTCCTCTGGCCTTTGGAAAATGTCGGCGCAATGTCGTTGATTGCTGTAAGAACATCCTTATCCATAAACTACCCCCAACTGACTGCGGACCGTGGTCTGAACCGATCCGCCATAATAGTTTCGCCCCTGTAGATAATCAGCCTTTCTGAATTTTTTAGCCGCATACAGGACGACTTTTTTTGACGAACGCTAATATCATAGTCTTTTTTTCAAAAAATGCAAGGCTCTTTTTCAGTTTTTCCGAGGAAAACCACCCCAATGGGTTTTCCATCAGACAGAGCGCAGACTCAATATGAGGAAAGGACTCAAAATCAATCATCCGGCCTGTCACCTGACAGCAGCTCCCGTTCCCTTAGCGTAAGATACCGCCACTGCCCCTTCCCAAGATTTCCAAGACGTACTCCACCCACACAGGTCCGGGTGAGACTACGAACAGTAAGGCCTGCCATCTCACACATTCGGCGTATCTGACGATTTCGTCCCTCGTGGATTGTGATATCCAACGTGAATACTTCATCTCTACACCGCACCAGCCGTACCTGCGGTTGGCGCAATAAAATTCCATCAAGCACCATTGGTGAAAGGAGCGTTTTTATCCCACACTCTATGTTGCCAGTCACAGCGACACGGTAAGTCTTCTTCTTTTCAAAGGACGGGTGACATATACGATTTGCAAACTCACCGTCGTTCGTCATGAGTAAAAGCCCGCTGGAGTTAATATCCAGTCGGCCTACAGGATAGACACGAGCAGGTAAACTATCCACCAATTCTGCTACAGTTCTCCGTCCCTTTTCATCATGCATTGTAGTCACATATCCAACAGGCTTGTTCAGCATGATATACAACTTTTCGCCTGATGGCGTAACCAGAGGTCTCCCGTCTATATGTATCCTGTCTCTTTCAGGATCCGCCCGGCGTCCCGGCTCTGCCGTGACGCCGTTTACAGCCACACGACCCTGCAATACGAGATCATCGGCCGCTCTCCGGGATATACCCTCGGCCATGGCAATCAGCTTTTGTACACGCTCTTCCATCGTCTAAGCCTCCCGCTCTGTGAATGACTCCAACGATATCTGGCACCACGTCTGAGAGATCATTGACGCGTCTGCTCTGCCGCAGGAAAAAATCCAAGCCGTCGCTGAAGGCGCTCAAGCAATGTGAGCTTCTGATTTTTGTCCTGGGGAACCGTCATGGAACACACTAGTCCCGTACTGGCCAGCTCCTGTTCCCCATCCAATACCCGCAGTACTCCAATCTCTGAGTCGGCCTGAACCTCTGCGTAGACGAAGTACGGCAGTTCTACACATACAGCAGGAACCTTCCCCCGTTCTATAACGACACGCAAATCGCACTCCGGCATTACAGAAACCTCTTCCTGAACACCAGCTATGACAGGCACTGTCCCAATATTCACTCCAGCATGACAGATATCCAGCACCTGCCACTTAGAAAATAGCTCCTCATATAACGCGACGTGATCTTCCCAGTCCGAGCGATCATCAAGAGTAACGCAGATTAGCCGCATCCCTTCGCGTTCTACACAGGTGACAAGTGTCCTGCCGGAACTCTTTGTGTAGCCTGTTTTTCCACCAATACATCCCTCACAGGACCACAGCAGCTTATTGTGATTGGTAAAGCTTCTGCTTTGAAAGGTAATACTCCTTGTAGCAGTTATCTGCTCGAAAATCGGATTTTCCATGGCTGCGGCCATTATAATTGCCATATCCCTGGCAGAAGCGTAATGCTCCGAAGAAGTAAGGCCACTTGGGTTATCAAAATGAGTGTGAGTGCAGCCAAGTGAGAGGGCACGTCTATTCATCATATCTACGAATGACTCCCTGCTCCCGGCTACATGAACAGCTATGACCTCAGCAGCGTCATTGCCGGACTCCAGCATAAGGCCGTACAGCAATTCCCGGAGGGACAGCTGCTCTCCAGCCTTCAGGTAGAGTGAGGAGCCCTCTATGCCTACACACGATTCAGGTACTGTGACAAGACCATCTATTTCCGCATTCTCCAGCGCAACAAGTGCTGTCATAATCTTTGTCGTGCTGGCCATGCCAAGAGGCTCATCTGCGTTTTCCTCAAAAAACACCTGACCTGTTGCTGCCTCAAGCACAATCGAAGCACGCGCCTGCGTCTCCATCGCCTTGGCACGGGGAGAAGTTCCGAAAGTGAGAAGCACCAACGAGACAGTAAACACAACTCTTTTCAGCATTTCTAAGCACCACCTTTGCAGTGCTATTATGCCTTTATCACGGGAGAATTATACAGGAGCCAACTCAGAAACGTGCGTTTTAAAACGCACGTTTAAAAACAATACCTTAGTTTGCCTTCGTCTGTTCATTCTCCGCTGCGGTTTTTACGGCCTCTGCAGCCGTCTCCACAGCGGAAGCGGCTGTCTCCGCAGCCTTTGCGGCTTTTTTGTCCGCCTGCTTCTTCAGCATGTTCTGAACCTTGTCTATTAGCTCCGGCGCAGCGTCGATTACCCGATCCACTGTGGTTGAGGCCGGGGGTTCAATATTCATTATCCGCACCATGCCGTCACGGATAACCACAAACGCAATCGGAATTATATTGACGCCAGCTCCTGCCCCTGCGCCGAAGGAATTCTTCTGATTCTCCTTCTGATGCTTGCCCGTAAAATCAGTACCGCTAGACCCGAAGCCAAGACTTACCTTTGACACAGGAATTATCATGATCCCGTCAGGAGTAGTTATCGGTTCCCCAATAACTGTGCTCACATCGGCAATGGCATGGAGCTTGGACATCACTGTATCCATCAGTTCACTTATCGGCTGCTTATCCATTTTGTTCTACCTCTCCGTTTTGATTAATTTTATCATTTTCAGACGTGCTGTTGTTATCGTCTGTCTCTGCTTTTTTTGTCTTTTCTTCTTTGGGAGATAAGAATGCGGGAAGCACGGCGCATACCACGTATACTATCTGCCATATGGCGATGGTAAACTGCACCTCCGCAGATATCTGGGGCTTTGTCTGTGTGAAAGAAACATCTGCATGAATATCCTGGTCACGAATATCAAGGGATCGCTCGAGGAGCGGAATAAGCACAGCCAGCACGGCATTGAGATAACCATAGCTCAATGCCGCAGCGCTAGGATCAGATGATGCCGCCACATAATTAAACTTCAGCTTGTTGATTCTCAGCTTCCGTCTGAGACGACCCAGGGCATTCAACACCGGCGGAACAAAACGATCTATGAGCTCCTTGATAGGAGGTTTCGCTTTCTCCTCCTGCTGCTTCCCCGGCTTATTTTTCTTTGGTTTCTTTGGTTTTTTTTGTTTCTCTGGTTTCTCTTGTCCCTTTTTTTCTCTCATTGGATATACGGTGAGTTTAACGGGACCAGCTATAGCCCTTACACACAGATCATTTTCTGCATAAAGCACCCACACGCCGACCCTGAGAAATGCCAGCAAAAGCAGAATGAGCAAGATACATCCAATAACTATAAGTCCTGTCATCACGCCACCGTGCCTTCTAATTTAACCAGTCTCCCACAAACTATCCCGTTCATTGTTCAATCGGATCCGCAAAATGTGTTCAATCTCCCACTGGGGTGTCATTTGAACTCGTCTGCAGATCCATTTCCCCACTCTCCTCACTTGATGGGAGCTCCGGCAATTCCTCCAGTGAGGAGAGCCCGAATGTACGCAGAAAGTTCTTTGTTGTACCAAACAGCACCGGTCGCCCAGGCGCATCCAGCTGTCCACACGGCTCTATAAGCCCACGCTCCGCAAGGACACTGACAGTGTACGAGCTGTCAATACCTCGAACCTGCTCTATATACGCTCTTGTAACCGGCTGAAAATACGCTACTATAGCCAGTACTTCCAGTGCTGCCTGGGTGAGCTTGGGCGGCTTCCTTGTCTCAAGGACAGCACGTATACTGTCGCTGTATTCCGGGGCGGAGCAGAGCTGCAGCGCGTCATCAAGCTTTACCAGCCGTATGCCTGAACGTTCAAAGGCCAGCTTCGCTGCCAACCTGTCAGCTGTCTTGAGTACCTCCTCCTTTTTGATACCAAGCACAACGGCAATACGCTCTGCTGGTACAGGCTCCCCGGACGCGAATAATATGCCCTCAAGTATTCCAGTAAAATCATCATTTTCCATTCCTGCCCTCCCCAAGCTACGTACTCATCCGTACTCACCTGCTACATAGCTAACTACAACGTCATTTTCCGTGTCCTCCAGCCAGATCGACCCGGAACGGCATAACTCCAACAACACTATAAACGTTGCCACCAGCTCTGAGCGACTGGAATTATCACGAAAAATGTCAGACAGCTTTTCACTGCCACACTCACGCAGACGCGTCAGCAACTCCTTTGTTTTGCTCGTAACAGAGTAGACAATACGACTCGGCACCGGTACTGACTGTGCCGCTGACGCGATCCGCGCCAGTTCTTCCCTGGACCACAGTCGAAGCATCGCCTTTGTAAGATCACTTTTATCGTGGATATACCCATACTCCTTCGATTGAGCGAGAGGTTCCGGGGATTTTATCATAATTCCAGCGCTGTGCGTATATTGCCGCTCAAGCGCCGGAATAACCCCACGTATACTGTCATAGATCCCCCTGCTACGGAGGTTTTCCAAGGATTCTTTCAGCTCCTCAAGCTCTGGACTTTCCTCTCCAACAGAAAGCAGCATCCTTGCCTTGATATAGACAAGGTGAGAGGCCATTGCAACGAACTCACTGGCTATCTCCAGATCCATGGATTTCATTTTGTCCAGGTATGCCATGTACTGATCCAGCAATGACGATATCTGAACATCCTGAATTTCAATTTTGTTTTTTGCCAGGAGCTGCAAAATCAGAACCAATGGTCCCTCAAAATCCTCCAAGTCATCCTTGACGTGTATGACTCCATCCAAGTGGAATGTCGGATCTTCCATAGCAGCTCCTTTGAAATAGGATACGTTAAGTCTTGCCGGTAATGGCGAGGCCAAGTCTCGCCGCCCACAGAAGTTTGTCGAACAAAAAGTTAACAGCTGCAGTCAGCGGTTTATTGATAATACCTGTGAAGACAAGTGCAAAGAGGAGCAACATTCCATACCGCTCATATCGCATGAGCTTGAAATATGCCTTGTCTGAAATTAAGGCGAATACCACCTTTGACCCGTCCAACGGAGGGATCGGAATAATATTGAACACAGCGAAAGAAGTACTCAGATAGGCTGTCCGCCATACCATATATATTGCATAATAACCAATTCCCTCCTGGTCGGATCCAATCAGACCTAAAAGAATCCCATAGAGAAACAATGCCACCAAGGCAATGACAAAATTCGATACGGGTCCCGCCAGCGCTGTTATCGCCATACCACGTTTCGGGTTTTTAAATCTTCGCATATCAATGGGTACTGGCTTTGCCCAGCCAAAACCTGCCAGAGCCATCATGAAAAAACCCATCAGATCGAAGCTCTTCAACGGGTTAAGCGTGAGCCTTCCCTGATCCCTTGCAGTGGTGTCGCCCAGTGCCAACGCCACACGGGCATGACTATACTCGTGGAGCGTGAGGCAGATAACTGTTGGCAGAATGGAAAGAACAAGTCCGGTGAGCACAGACCAGTCCAGATTTTTAAAAAATTCAGCCATATTCTTATCTAAGTAAAACCCTCTCTATTGCTGAGATAAGCTCCCCCCGGCCAACGCCTGTCTCAGCAGAACACGGAACGAGAACCCACTCATTGGGAACCGACAGCGTCTCGCGAATCATCTGAAGGTTTACTGCAAGCTCGCCTTTCTTCACCTTATCAACCTTGTTAGCAACGACTACCACAGGGCAGCCGCTGCCGCGAAACCATTCCATCATTGTCTCATCATCAGCTGTGGGTTTACGCCTCACATCCAGAAGCATAACACCCATGGTAACAAGACCACTTTCGGTAAAATATGCCTCCAAAAGTCTTCCCCACCTAGCACGTTCCGCCTTTGGCACATTGGCGTAACCGTAACCAGGCAGGTCCGCTATATAAGCCCGACCATCAATCAGAAAGTAGTTTACATGGCTTGTCTTCCCCGGCTGTGAACCGACCCGTGCCAGGTTCTTCCGTCGTGTCAGGGAATTTATCACTGAGGACTTGCCGACATTGGAACGTCCCGCAAAGGCGAGCTGTGGTCGTCCGTCACGAATAAAAGCATCCGGTGTGGCTGCTGACTTGATAAACTCGACATTTGTAAAATTCACTGAACCGCACCCCGTTGACTACAAGACAGACTGAGCTTCGCTGAATTTTAACGAACGTCTGACTCTTGATTCCTCCGTTGCTTCAAAAGGGAGAGCAACCGGCAGGACATCGTCCAGTTTGGAGGTTGTGACAAAACTCAGGCACTTCCGTACAGACTGGTCGATCTCCTCCAAATCCGGCTCGTTTTCCGATGGAATAATAACTGTCTTAACACCATAACGGTAGGCGGCCATAGTTTTTTCCTTCAATCCTCCGATTGGCAATATGCGCCCCGTGAGAGTAATCTCTCCCGTCATGGCCAGATCTCGCCGTACGGGCTTGCCTGTCAGAGCCGAGATCACCGCAATGGCGATTGTTATACCAGCGGACGGGCCGTCCTTCGGTACTGCACCCTCTGGAAAATGGATGTGGATATCCTTGTTCTTATAGAAGTCGCTCTCAATCCCTAGCCTCTCGCTGCGGCTGCGTATATATGAAACTGCTGCCTGCGCTGATTCCTTCATCACTTCACCCAGATTTCCAGTAAGCTCAAGCTTGCCGGAACCCTCAACGCAGCTGACCTCTACCTCCAACAGTTCCCCGCCAACGCTTGTCCACGCAAGACCGTTGACCACACCGACACGGTCTTTCCCGGCCAGGCGCTCTGGTTTATACTTCCGCACACCAAGCATACTTTCTAACTTATCTGTCGTGACTGTGAGTGTTTTGGCATCTCCATTCACCAGCAACACATCTGTCTTCCGACATATGGCCGCAAGTTCACGTTCAAGCTGCCTGACCCCAGATTCCCTCGTATAACCGGATATGATCTCCCGCAGTACGTCATCGCCGACCTTCAGCTTCCTTGCGTCCAGACCATGCTTCTTCCTCTGCTTAGGTAACAGGTGATTCTTGGCTATCTGAAGCTTCTCTTCATCTGTGTAACTGGAGAGCTCTATCACCTCCATTCTGTCGAGAAGAGGCCGTGGTATGGTATCTGTGGTGTTGGCCGTAGTTATGAACATCACTTCCGACAAATCAAAGGGTATTTCAAGAAAATGATCACGAAAAGCCGTGTTCTGCTCAGGATCCAGCGCCTCCAAAAGAGCTGAAGCGGGATCACCGCGGTAGTCACCACCAAGCTTATCTATTTCATCCAACACAAGCAACGGGTTCCGTGAACCGGCCTGCAATATGGCCGTCATGATTCTGCCAGGCATAGCACCGATATATGTCTTCCGGTGACCGCGTATCTCCGCTTCATCGTGGACTCCACCCAGTGACATCCTGGCAAATTTCCGGTTCATGGCTCCGGCAATACTGAGGGCGATGGACGTCTTTCCCACACCCGGCGGTCCAACAAGACACAGTATACCGCCCTTTACCTCCGGCGCCATCTTCCTAACTGCCAGAAATTCAATTATACGCTCCTTAATTTT
>CAYPMJ010000044.1:0-14364 GCA_964411785.1 uncultured Oscillospiraceae bacterium | reverse complement strand
GTGTAGTTATTTGTGTTCCCGTTTATGACGACGAAGGCCGGGGATACATTTAAAAAGTCAATGTCCGATGTAAGGCGGTAGTTCCAGGTCATGTGGGAGTTTATGTTCTGCCAGTCCGTGGTACTCGAGACCGTCTTCCAGAACTCAAAGCCGCTTGTCACATACGTCGACGTCGCCGTCAGTGTCGAGGTCCCCGAGGTATAGGTGAAGCCAGTTACCGTATAGTGGCTTAAGTACTCCCCGCTCGCCGACACCGCGGCATTGACGATTACGTCATAGAGCCCGTCGGAGCCGTAGGACTGGTAGACGACCTCAGTATCAAGGCCGGTGATGGTGACGGAGGATATGGTGGCGTTCTTGTCGTTCTGGAAGCGAAGGAGGATGTAGCCCCTGTCCGCCTCTATTCGTTCATATGTCCCGTCGCCGTAGCCCTGGGCCCAGCGGTCACTCACCAGCGTCGGCGCGCTCTTGGTGCCCAGCGCCGGCAGGGATATGTACTCCTGGTACTTTTGCATCTCGTCGGGCAGCTCAAGCCTCGGGTAAAAGCCCATGGAGACGCACCCCTCCACGTCAAAGCCGTCCCCCAGAACCTCGCTTTGCCACTCAGCGTCGTATAGCCTCTCTACAGGCGCTGAGCTTATGCCCCCCGTCGAGCCCACGCCCCAGGTGTTCCCATAGGTGTTTGACGCAAGGTAATATACGTCCTCGGCTGCCGCCGTCGCGGCCTGGGAGGTAATTATTCTGCTCTGCTCCATTTTTGATGCGTATGTCTTCGAGCTTCCCGCCCCGCCGTACTGGTAAAACTCCCCCACGTGGTACATATCCGACATTCCGCCGTAATTTTGCCACGTCAATACAGCCGAGTAATTTGAGGACGCCGTTGTGTACCAGCTGTCATATAGGGTGTAGACGTTTCGCATCACGGACGCGGGGTACTCCTCCGAGCAGATGCCGCCGTAACGGGTTGGCTCCTGGTAGCCTGTAGGGGCGTAAAAGAGCACGCCGTATGCGCCTACGGCATATATGTACCCGTCCTCCACCACTCCGCCGGAATTATTTCGCGTCATAACCATCCCCACGTAGGATGTGGATGCGCTGACGTGTACGTCCCCGCCCAGCTTTACGATAAAGCTTCTTATTTCGCCGTAGTTATGGTTAATGAGCAATGGGTTTTGGGCATTTATAAGGACAGTGCCCTGGGTACGGACTATTATGTTCTCCATGGTCCCGTAGTTTGCGTTAACGATAGCTCGTGTATTAGTGTACTCCGCCTCGGCGGGGTAGTCGTACACCAGGTTTCGAAGCTCGGCCCCGGCCTGGACGGTATCTATAAGATAGCTTGTAATTCCCGCCTTTCTTGTGACCACGTGGCCCTGGAAGTCAAGCGTCCCCCAAAGGCTCGGCTGTAGGCTGCCAATATTCTGCTCAAAGTCCTCCACCACAAGGTAGTTTGCGTAGGGGTTTAACGTTATCTGGCGCATGTCCGTGTTGCAGCGTATGACGAAGTAGGCACCGTCCGTTTTAAAGGTGATGCTGTCAAGCTCCACCTCGGCCCCCTGGTAGACCGCTGTCAGGACGGCCTTCCACCGGTGGTTCGGCGCAAGGGATTTTAGCGTCTTAATCCCGTTTTCAAAATCACTTTGAGCGTCCTCGGCCGGCCTGTAGCAGCCGTCCTTCTCATCGTATTCAAGCGTAATAACCTGGGTGAGGTACGCATCCTTATACTCAGGGAGCGTTATGGAGTCGGAGTCGTAAATGGTGAGCGTGACGTGCGGTGTCTCATCGCCCCGGGCTAGATACCCCTTCCAGTCCTCCACCGCCACCGCAAGAAGCGCCGTGTACCCCTCCTCCTCATCGGCGTCTGCCACAAGGTATATTTTCGCTTTTTCAAGGTTCGCCGGTGTGTACGCAACGGATATGTACGCTGTGTCGTCCGGCACAACAAAGGCGCAGTTTGCGTACATGTTCATGGAGCCTATGTATGTCTTCTCCCTGCTCCATAGCGCAACGCTTGCAGCGTCCACGCCGGCCGCGGCATAGAGCTGCCCCGGGCTCACAGGGATCATGTGCACCATGGCCCTTGATGAGTCTGTCGTGATAGCCCCCGTCGTACTGTTAAAGGTGCTGTCTTGCAGGATCTCGGCGCCCCCGATTGAGCCGTTTCTCACCTCGTCTACAACGTTCGTATCTTCACTCTCGTAGGAAAGGACAGTAAGTCCCCACTCCTCAAGGTAATCTGTGTCCGGGATTTTAAAGGAGACGTACGCTGCGCCGGAGGGCACCTTGAAAAGCGGCGTTCTTCCCCCGTTTACAGCGCAGGAAAGTGAGCTTATCTGCTGCCCTGACTCATTATAAAAATACGCATAAAGGTAGTTTGAGGCCGAGGTGTTAGTTGGGTAATAGCCCGAAAAGTATATAAAGCCGGCGCCCTCAAGGGCGTACTTTGAAGTTTCGCTTCCCGTCCCGCTTCCCGTCCCGCTCCACACCTTCCACTCTTCGCTCTCCATAAGCTCCTGGACCTTGTCCCCGCTTAAGCAGAGAAAGTCAGAGGACGCGCTATGCACAGTCGAGTAGTCAAGGGACTCAAGGTTTAATGTGCCGTTTAGGTAGCTTCCGCCCAGGAACTTAAGCGTCAGGAGCACCTTGTTTGTGGTGTACTCGCTGTACCCTTCCGCGTCGTTAAACGCCTTGGCCACGAACTGAAGCGTGTAGTCGCCGCCGGAGATAAGCCCCTCAAAGCGCATATTCTCAGTGGCCCCATCCTCCTCCGAGGTCGCGTAAATCTCCTGAACGGAGAGCTTTGTGGAGCCGTAGTAGAGGTACACGTACACCAACCCGCCCTCCTGGATTGTGACGTCCGGGTCGTAGATCCGAAGATCCAGAAACTCAGCTATGTCCCCCGCTATGAAGAGGTCGTCGTACTGTATCTCAGGCTGCACCTTCTTCGTCGTAAACTCCGTCATGGTGAGCGTCGTCGGGATTAAGTACTCAACGCCGCTTTTTATTACGACAGCCTCTATAGTCACGGTGTGGCGGGTGGAGGTGCTCATGGTCCCTGTGGGCAGACTCACCCTTATCTGCATGGGACTTGTGTACTCCGTAAGCCCCGTAATCTCATTTTCCACCATGTCAAGAAGCACCGACTGCCACGGGTTATGCTGCCTGTACTGCGCCTCAAGGCCCACAAGGCTCACCGTTGCGCCGCTCTCGCCCCCATCTTCAAGCACAACCGACGTCGTGGCCTCGTCCCAGGTATGCGTTTCATCGTAGTCCACGTCAAGCTCGCTCATCTTAAGCGTCACGCTCGCCACGTCCTTATTCGTCTCTGCGTCCGTAATGTGGATGCGAAATTCGTCCACAAGGGGGAGGATGTCCAGGGTTGTGCGCTGGTTCATTGTGACTGTTAACGTCGCCGAGGTATCAAGGAGGTTTAATATGCCCGTGTCAAAGCCCACTGTGCCGGTGGAGAGGGCGGCAGTATAGGACTTAAGCTTCCCAAGCTCTGCGTTCTCGACGCGCTCAAGGCTCCCGGCCTCGTCCGCCCCCTCGGCTGTGGGCTGCGGGTCGTAGCTGCCGGAGGCCGTGATTGTGTACATCTTCGCAAAGGCCAGGCTCTCTAAAGTGAGGGTGTAGGTTGCGCCGTCTTTGGGGTCTTCAAGCTCAAGGTCAAGGACGTCCTCCCCGCCAAAGGACGTACCGTCCGCCCATGTCCCGTATATGGCAGACTGAGCTCCCGTGCTGTCCACGGCCTTAAGCGTTATGGGGAGAGTTTTGCCGTCCTCTACGGCAAGCGCTCCGTCAGGGTCGCTTACTGTCAGCTTTACAGTTAACTTGTCCGTCACGTTCTCAACTTCCTCTACAGCAACGGCAGGTGCGCTCTTTGCCGTGTAGAGGACGCCTTCATAGTCATCAAGGTCCGTGCCGTCAGCAAGCTTAATCGGGACCTCGTTTCCGTAGCGGTCCCTGGCCTTCACAGTGTATGTATATTTAGTATTTGATGTGAGCTTCGGACTTGTGGAGGTGAACTGACAGCCCCCCTCCTGCTGCGCCTTTGTCATATAGGACGAGCCTATCGTTATCGTGAGGCTGTCCCCGTTTTTGCCGTTGCCGTCAACGGGCGTAAGATTAAACTCCAGCCTGTAGACATAAGGCAGGGTATTAAGCTTGAAGTTTTCAAAGTCAAATTCCTCTTTTTCAGCGTCATAGTCGGTTGTATTTGCAAGTGAGAGCCCGGTAAGCACCATGCCTGTGTCCTTCGCAGCAAACTCAAGTTGCCAGGAAAGCATGGCAGGGTTTACGTTCCCTTCGGTTTTGAGCGTTGTCACCATATAGAGGTCCGACGTCACGTTCACCCTTGAGTACACGGTGGTTATTGTCCCGTCCTCCTCCGTCTGCTCCTTCTGGTCTGTATACCTGTAGCTGAACTGCACGTACACGTCCGTAGCCGGTGGAAGGACTGAGAGCGCAAGATCCTGGCTTCCAAGGTACGACTTTCGAAGAAGCGCCGACTGCCCGGTGTAGCTACTTGCCGGGTATACAGTTACTCCGTCCTCGGTTTCATATGTCTCGCCCTTCCCGGATATACTCCTATACACCGTTATCTTGACGCCCCGGCGTATTGCGCCGCTGTGGTCGCTTACGGTGAGCGTTCCGCCGACGGCGTAGCTCCAGGGCTCAAGATTGGTAAGCGTCACCTCAGGGACCACAAACGCCACCGGCTTTGATACGCCCTGGCCGCTGCTCTCCTTGCCGTCGGAGACGGAGCCTGTGTCGCTGCCGCTGCCGGAGCCTCCAGAACCTCCTGAGCCGCCATGCCCCGTGCCCTCCTCGTCATCGTCAATCTCCTCGCCCTCGTTAGAGCCCTCGGTCTTTCCGGAGCCCTCCCCGGAGCTTTCGCCGGTGGAGCCGGTAGAGCTTTCGCTCGTCCCGTTTCCTGTGCCGGAGCCGCCGCCTGAGCCGCTGCCGGAGCTCCCCTCACTGCCTTTGCCCTCTGATTCCCCCGCGCTGCCGGAGCTCCCCCCGGAGCTGCCGCTGCCAGAGCCGCCCGCGGCTCCTGCCGAGCCGCTTCCAATACCGCCGCCCTCGCCGGAGCTTTCACCGCTCTCGCCGTTTTCTCCTTCTCCCGACGCGCTGCCGCCGGAAGCCTCGCCGGCATTACCTGTCTCGCTCCCGGAGCTTCCGGCCTCGCCGGAGTCTCCCCCCTCGTTTTCCGTATCTCCTGTGCCTTCGCCGTCGTTATTCTTTTCTCCGCTCTCCGTTTCAGAGCCCTCTCCGCTCTCGCCGGAGCTTACATCGCTCTCGCCGCCTTCGGAACCTGTGCCGGCGCTCCCCTCATCTGCGCCGCCGCTTTCCTGTCCATTATCTCCACTTTCGCTTGCAGATGAGCCGTCGCCGTTTTCGCCCACGCCGGTGGAGCCGGTGCCGGTGGAGCCGGCAGAGCCGGTGCCGGGGGTGCTTTCGCCGGTGGAGCCGCCTGCCCCGGCGGCGCTTTCGCCAGTGCCGGCGGTGCCTGTGGAGGCGGTTGTTTCGGCCCCCGCCTCGGCGCCCGATGACTCACCGTTCTTATTGCTATCGTCTCCCGAGGCTGAGCTTATGCCGCCACCTTTAATTTCTCCCGAGTCACCGTTCTCCCCTGTTTTACCGGCGTCGTCTATAGCTTCACCGCTCTCTGACGCACCGTTGCCGTTCTCTGTCCCACCAGTGACAGCGCCGGGCTCTTCCTCCTGCTTTTTTGTGCCGCTCCCGTCATTGCCGTTTAAAATTTCAAAAGCCTTATTCTCCTCTTCATCGGCAGGCTCATTATTTTCAATATTGCTTATGGCCTCCCGGATGAGCCCCAGGGCGTCCAGCAGGTCTAAATAGTCATAGGTGTTCTCGCCTATGGTCAGTGTGGCGTCAAAGACCGACTCCTCCTCATACAGGACAAGGGCGTTGACGCTGGGTGCGTACCAGCGGAACACACTCTCATCAAAGTACAGTATGCTGTACATGGGGATATCTGTTGACCCCAGTCTGTTTGTGAATACGGCGTTCCGGGCGTTCATGTAAAGGCCGTTTGACAGCGCGAGCAGTATGAAGTTCTCCCCGTCTGCCCTGGTCATGCCCTGGTTATATGTGACGCCGTCGTTTAAATAGAGGCCCTCAAAGGTCCTCAGCAGGTCCACCTCGTCCGAGATGAGCCAGTTCTCCTCATCGAGAAAGCGCAGTCCCGCGCCTCCGCTTATATAGATGGGGAATTCATTGTCTATGGCGACGCGGTCTTCCCCCACGTAATACCCCGTCAGGGAGGAGTACACAACGTCCCCGTACTCCACCTCGACAAGGGAGATGAGATCCCCTTTCCCGGACCCCAGGGACCTGGCGATCCCGGAGGAGGCCGGCACGGCAAGGCCGTCCTCATCCAGCGTCGCAAAGGCGCTGGTGGCCAGAACCGCCGTCACGGCAAGCGCGGCCATAAGCAGAGCCGCCGCTGCAATAAGCTTCTTCATAGTACACTCCTCACTCCTCTCCCACAGTGTCCAGCAGCTCGGGCCTTGTAAACAGCAATGACCTGCTGCCGTCATAAAGCTCCATGGAGTCGCCCAGCAGCGACACCGTATAATCTCCCGCCTCTATCATGGCGGTCACAGCGCCCTCGGGCGCCTCAATCAGAAATTCCTTTGAGTCGTAATTAAAAACCATGACATCCCCTGTGTATACTGCCTCAACGTAGCTTAGTGCAGGAAGCTCAAGCCTGTAGCCGTTGAAGCTCAAAATTACAGGCTCAAGGAAGATATACATATCCCCTCCGTCATAGAGAAACCCCGCCTTAAGCCTGGTCTCCCCGCCGTCCCTCTTCGCCTTTATAACGCCTGTCACCGTGTCGTATGTAAGCTCGGTAAAATACTCTATCCTGCCGTATGTGCCGTCCCTGGGGGAGTAGTACACCATGTCCTCGGGGAAGGTGATCGACGTTCTGTCCTCATAGTATATTGGCAGGGATGTGAGACTTCTCTCCATGGCGCTCGTCTTAAGAAGAGTCTCCCCGTCGGAGGTCCTTCGAAGCACAGCGCCCTCCTCTATTCTGTATATGTTCCCGCCGTAGTACTGGCACGGTGCGCCCTCCAGCACAATGCGCATGGTGTCCCGCGTTATGAGATACACCGCCAGCACCGCCACAAGCGCCGCCGCGGCAGGTATGAGGAGAATAATTATCTCAAGCTTCGTAAGGCGCCGCCTGGGCCGCCTCCCGGCCCTTGCCATGGCGGGCCTATCCTCCGCCTCCTTTTTCCCCTTAAGCCTCTTTCCCCCCGTGCTCATGAGAATAATCCGCTCAGAGTCCGATGCGCCGGACCGCCTGCTATAAGAGCGCCCCGCCTTCGTATCCCCGGCTGCCTTGTCGCCTGCTGTCTCCCCGCCTGTTGCCTCACCGGTTGTCTCACCGGCTGTCTCATCCACAGTAAGCTCATCTACAGGCAGCTCGTCCACAGGCAGCTCATCCACAGGCAGCTCATCCACAGGCAGCTCACCGGATGTCTCACCACCGGTTGTCTCATCTGTAAGCTCATTCACGGGCAGCTTCTCATTTTCAGGTGCTTTCAATGTCATCCCACTTTTTTTCAAAATCCGCGCTCCTTCCGGCGGAAATATCGTCCACCTCCGTAAGGAAGATGTACACTCCAAAGAGAGCTGTAAATACCGCCATCAAGATATATAAAAGCCAGAACAGCACGCCCGCGCCCATATCCCGGATATACCCGCATATGACGTTGGTGATTGTGAGCGCCGCGGCCTCCAGCACAAGCCACAGTAGCCTCCCAGGTATCCGCAGTGGACTTTTCAGCGACACAGCGTAAATTACGCCCGGAACTGCCAGCATGAAGTAGTGAAGAACCCCGAGCTTTCTGAACCCCACAAGGTACGACAAAAGAAGCACAAGCTTAATTAATGCGCACGCGCATCGAAGGCAGTCGCCAAAGCTTAAGCCCATAAAGAAGCTCATCCACCCGAAATGCTTATCGTCCACCCACACGTCCCGCCCTGAGTGCAGCAGCACCGGCAGCGCCGCAACCGTCACCGCCGCGACTGCCGCCATGTACGGGAGGAAGGGCTGCACCTGGGCCAGGACGCGCAAAAGGATCTCCTTTGCCGTCACGCTATCATCCCTCCTCAGCTTTGGCGTGTTCCTCAACAAGGAGCGTAAATTCGTTGTGCTGGTGCTTGTAAAAGCCCCTTATGCCGTCAAGGGACAGCTCCCCCTCCGCGGTGAGGAAGGCGACGCTCCCGTCGATCCTCCCCAGAACCGGCAGATAGTCGTCCATCACGAGAAGGTTGTAGTCCCGGCTCTGGATTCTGACGGCGCACACCCCGGCAAGCTCCTTAAGGCCGTTCTCAGCGTCGATGACCCTGGCCTGTATCTTCCCCGGGCGGCTGAGATCCACCGACTTATCCGGCTTTTCTATTCCACGTTTTCCTCGCGTTTTCGCGGCCGTCCTTTTCTCCTTTTCCCGCTTTTCGGCCATGCTCCGCTCCTTATCCTCTTGTGCGCATATACGCGCCTATATATGTGAAGTCCTGCTCGTCCACGTCGTCGCACTGCCCCCCCAGAATTGCCTCCACGTCGTCAAGCACGTCCCCTATTGCCACAAATTCCCCGGGTATGCCGGTGTACTGCTCGGCTACGAACATGGGCTGGGAGAAGTAATTTCGAAGCTTCCTGGCCCTGAAGAAGGTGTTGTGGTCGTCCTCGCCCAGCTCGTCTATCCCCAGCACCGCCACAATCTGCTCAAGCTCCTCGTAGCGGGAAAGGCACTTGAGCGCCTCCTCCACCAGCCTGAAGTGCCGCTGTCCCACGACCTCCGGGTCAATTATCTTCGATGTGGTGGAAAAGACGTTAATTGCAGGGTAGAGGCCCTTCTCGGCGACCTTCCTGTCCAGGACCACCTGCCCGTCCAGGTGCTTTGTGATGGCGTGGACAGCGCCGTCGTTCATGTCGTCGGCGGGGATGAAGATGGCCTGGAAGGAGGTTATGGAGCCGTCGCGGGTTGAGTTTATCCGCTCCTCCGCCTCGCTTATCTCCGTCAGCAGCGCCGGGGAGTAGCCGTTCTCTATGGGCATGTGCGCAAGCTCCGTGGAGATCTCGGCGTTGGCCTGCACCATGCGGTAGATGTTGTCTATGAAGAGAAGGACGTCCTGCTTCTTCTCGTCCCGCAGATACTCCGCCAGAGTGAGGCCAGTGAATATGGCGCGGCTGCGGCTCATGGCGTTGTCGCCCATCTGCCCGAAGGCCATGGAGATCTTGTCCAAGAGCCCCGCCTCCGTCATCTCGTCGTAGAGGTCCCGGCCCTCACGGCTTCTCTCCCCCACGCCCACGAAGACCGAGTTTGACTTAAGTCCCTCGTACACGTTGTGTATGAGCTCCTTTATGAGCACCGTCTTGCCCACGCCCGCTCCCCCGAGAAGCCCCATCTTGAAGCCCTTGCGTATGGGCGCGAAGAAGTCGAGAACCTTGATCCCCGTCCACAGTATGTCCCCGTCAATCACAATCTCGTTCATGGCAAGGGACCTGTCATATATGTTCCTGGTGTTCACGTTTTTAAGCTGTGTGCCGTCGATGGTGTCGCCGTAGGAGTTGAACACGTGGCCCAGGATCTGCTCATCATAGGCCACCTTTATTCCCCCCGGGGACAGGTAGACCTCCATGCCCCTTGTAAGGCCGTTTGTCATCCCAAAGCAGATGGCCGACGCAACTGAGCCGCTTATCTCCTCAACCTCAAACCAGACCCGCTCCTGACCCCTTACCGTATATATGAGGTCCCTTATCCCCACGCTCTCGTTTTCCAGAAAGACCTCAACCTTCAGACTGGATACGGAGATTATCCGTCCCAGACGCCCCCGCCGACCGCTGTCCGTTCCATTGGGCTCCAATTTAACATCCTCCATTTCCAAAACGCAGCTTCGCCCTTTATCACGCCTCAGGACTTAAGTGAGCGCTGCTTTATATAGCTGTCGATCGTCTTCTGAAAGGCGATCCGGTTCTTCTCTTTTCTCTCCACCCTGCGCTCCTCCTCCTCCATCTCGTCAAGCTTCTTGAGAGATTCCGAGGTGGCGTTCTGCCTCATGACGTTCTCAGAGGCGTAGGAGCTTGCCGCCGCGATTTTCACCTCATATGTGAGGTATGAGATTATCATGTCCTCAAGGATCGTGCCCGCGTCGCCCTCCACCACAAAGTCGTCAAGGGTGTTCTCAAGCTCCGTCGTTCTGGCCTCCAGGGGATATATCCTCCGCTCCACCTGCTTTATGGAGCTTATGTTGTAAAAGTGGTTGTACACAAGCTCCACCGCCGAATAGCACCGCTCCCGCACCGCCCGCTCAAGGTACCCCCGCACAAGGGCAAAGTTGCTGTCAAGCTGCTCCTGGGGCATATATAGACTGACGCCCTCCGGCCGGCGAAGCTTCCTTCCTATGGCCACCTTCTCGCCGGTGTCCCGCTCAAGGGCCTGGGAGACCGCCGTGTTCACTCCACCGCAAAAGCCGTAGTCTGAGCCTAAATATATGCGAAGCACGGGAAGAGACGGGTCGGGCATGCGTACGCGCCTGTCAAGCCTTAAGTTTCTGTTGCACAGGACGATACGCATCATGGAGGCCAGCTCATTTTCCATGGCGCCGTACATCTCGGCCCTTCTTCTTGAGGCGTCCACCCGCAGCAGGGCGTGAAAGTTCATGACCTTAACTACAGCCTTTACATTCACGTCTTCCCGCCTCCGTCAAGCTCCGCCGCCATCCTCAGCATCTCCTCCGGAGTGCGTACGGCAAATTTCTGCTGCTTCAGCATCTCAAGGATGGCAGCGCCCCTTGCCATGCGCTTTCTCATGGCCTCGCCCATCTCGTCGGCGTTTGCAAGCTCAAAGACCTCCCTCTGCTCAAGGTAGGCCAGAAGCTCCCGCCTTATGGGGGGACCTGCCTTTTTCATCTCGCTGGACTGCACCGCCCCGCCGAGCCTCGACACCGAGAGGCCGTAGTTTATGGCCGGCTTCTGGCCCTTTTCAAAGTTCTTTGCGGAGAGGACTATCTGTCCGTCGGTAATGGAGATTATGTTCGTGGAGATGAAGTCCGTAATGTCTCCGCCCTTCGTCTCGCATATGGGCAGGACGGTGATGGAGCCGCCGTTTTTGTGCTGGCAGCCCATCTCAAGCATCCTGGAGTGGGCATAGAATATGTCCGGCGGGTAGGCGTCGCGGCCCGGCGTCTTGCCCATGAGCAGCGCTATCTCGCGGCACACGTCCGCGTGGCGCTTAAGGTCGTCTATCACCACAAGCACGTCCTCGCCGCGGGATAAAAACGTCCTTGCGATGGAGAGGGCGGCATATGGCGTGCTCCGGAGCACCGGCGCGCAGTCGTCGTTGAAGGCCGCAAGGATCATGGTGTACTCCATGGCCCCCCGGCGAAGGAGCTGACTATATATGTCCTTTACTTCCTTTTTCGTCTTGCCTATGGCCACATAGATGCATGTCTCGTTCTGCCCGGCCTGGTTTGTTATCGTGTCAAGGGCTATCTGCGTCTTGCCGGTCTTGGCGTCGCCGATGATGAGCTGCCTCTGCCCGCGCCCTATGGGATAGAGAAGGTCAATGCCCGTTATGCCCGTGAGGAGCGGGCGCTTAACCGATATCCTGTCCATTATGGGTATGGGCTCTGTCTCCACCGGCACCTCGTCAAGGCCGTCAAGGCGCTTGCCCGCAAGGCAGTCCTCGCCGAACATATCCACCACATGGCCTATGGAGTTTTTCGAGAACTGTCCGCAGAACTCCTTCCCCGTGGCGGTCACCCGGTCGCCCACCATGATCCTGCCCTCAAGGTGGGTCAGGGCTATGAGCACGCAGTCGCTTCTTATTGCGTCGACGTACCCCTCGCTCCTCTCCCCGACCAGGACCTTCTCAAAATAGGCCACGCTGTCAAGGCCCGTGGCCTCCACTATGTACTCCCGCACCAGGCGGACACGGCCTGTGGCATATGTGTTGCTCCCCGCCCTGATGTCAGCAATCTTCTGATCCAGAACGGCACTGATTGTACTGTCCATTTAGCTTAACTCCCTTGTCTTGATACAGTAATCGTAAAGGACGTTGTCCGCCTCGATCTGAAACCCCTCGCAGATATTCTCATCCGCTATGACGCGCACACCTTTGGGGTACTCCCCGGCAGCGCGGGCGGGCGGTACGCGCACTAAGACCTCCCCGGGCTCTGACGCGGCGGCCTCCTTGATGGCGTCATAAAAGCCTATTGCGTCAAACCTCCTGTGCCCGGCTGCATACTCCTTTAAAAAAGGGCCATACTCCTCCGGGAGCGCTGCGGTTAAAAGCTTGAGCTGCTGATCTTCCGGAAGCGTCGAGAGGCCAAAAACCGTGTCAAAGGAGAGCTCCTTTAAAAGCCTCCCCGCCACTCCGCTCCCGCTCTTTTTGCCAGGCGCCGGGATGCGCCCCGCCATGTCCTTACAGGGCACGTCATACTCCGCCTGGATCTTCATATATGTGTCGCCCACACGCTTATCAAGGTTTCCAAAGGCCTCCCGGATCTTCCTGTATGTGTCGCCCACACCCCTGTCAAGGTAATCCGTCGTGCTTATCCTCTCGGCCGCACTGAGAAGACTTGCCGGGGCCGCGCCGGCAGCCTCTCTCCCCACTTCGGGGACGGATGACCTCTCAAGGCTTTCTTTCTCCGCCTTTTTCCTTCCTATCTCCTCTTCAAGCTCATCCAACCTTCTGCTCCGCTCCTCAAGCAGGTCATCAAAAGCCGAGAGCAGCGTGACGCTCCTGGCCCTGACGCTCTTCTCCACGGTCCTTGCCGTCCAGACCACCGAGAGCGTCACGAACCCCACCAGCAGCCCCACCACAAGGGACACCCCTATGTATGCGTACAGCAATAAGGTCCCTCCTCGTCACTCCACCAGCATCGGGTTAAAATACAGAAGCAGAAATACAAACGCGAACAGCACCAGCAGCAGCAGCGCCAGCACCAGCGCCACCGTCAGCACCGCGTGAATGACGTCGTTCTTCGTCTCGGGATTCCGGCCCACCGCCTCCGCGACTCTGGCCCCCATGAGCCCGAGACCTATGCCAAGTCCCAGAAAGGCAAGCCCCAGCATCCAGCCTATGGCGCTTATTACCTCCGCACTAAGATTGTCCAATGTAATCTCCTCTCCGGCGCTGCCTTATTTAAGGCTGCGCCCTTTTATTTTTAAGCAAGGCTCCCTTTCGCTTTCGCCGCGCTTACGGCAATAAACCAACTCTGTGCTTATAAAACCTGGTCTACGCTTTCTTATTTGTCCCCTTCGTCCTCATCTCCGCCATCCTCCAAATCCTCCTCGTCAGAGGACTCATAGGCTGTCACTACACCGTCTTCCAAGGAAGCAGCGTCTCCCCCGGACGCTTCGTCAGTATTCTCAGTTCCGGTCACTGTTCCGGTCCCGGTTCCCGTTCCAGTCACGGTTCCGCTCCCGGTTCCCGTTCCAGTCACGGTTCCGCTCCCGGTTCCGGTATCTGTCTCCTCCTCGGCATCTGCAAAGGCGTTGTCCGCCACCGCCGTCCTCACTACACTCTCGTTTTCGTCAATGAGGCTCACCGTTATCTTGCTCCCGAGGTCAGCCACATTGACACCCGTAAACGTCTTTGTGCAGCTTGACTCCACGGCCTTTTTTATGTCGGACTCGGTAAGCTCTATAATATCGCCGTCGTTAAGCTGAAGGGTTGCTGTGGAGGTGCAGGCCGAGAGGGACTCCAGGCTGAAGGTCACCGTGACGGTTGTGGACGTCAGGCGGTCGATAGTGAGGCTGTTTTTCTGGACGCTTGTCATGACCTTGAAGTAGTCGTCAAGTGTCCTCACAACGTCCCCTGTATCCGCGTCCTCCCCTATGTGGCCCATCACCACGTAATAGGAGGTCCCCGGGGTGAGCCCTGTAAAAGTATACGTTGTGTCGTAGGTGCTCACCGACACACGGCGCGAGTCGGGGAATGTATCCCAGTATGTGCCGTCATAGGTCTGGTCGTAAATTTCCGAAAGGGTGAGGTCCTGGTCAGCAAGCGTCTGGGCCTCGTGGAGCTCAAGGTACACCATGCCCAGCGTCCCGAAGGGGTCAACGAAGTAGTAGTCGACCTGCAAGCTGGTGCTGGAGGTGGACTTTACGGACTTTAACATAATGATCTGGACTACGTCCTGATCCTCGCCCACGCTGCCCGAGCCGCCCATTCCGCCGTCGCCTCCGGCTCCGCCCGAGCCTCCCGCGCCGCCGTCTCCTCCGGCTCCGCCCGAGCCACCTGCGCCTCCGGCCCCGCCGGCTCCGCCGGCGCCTCCGGTTCCGCCTTCTCCGCCGACGCCTCCTTCTCCGCCGTCGCC
>CAYPMJ010000043.1:0-14827 GCA_964411785.1 uncultured Oscillospiraceae bacterium | reverse complement strand
TCTATCTTTCAGTTTCGGGAGGTTTTCAAAAAACGCCAGCGCCTCGTCCACCGTCATGTCCAGCACCTCGGATATGTTCTTCCCCTTGTACCTCACCTCCAGCGTCTCCCTGTTATAGCGCTTGCCCCTGCACACCTCGCAGGGCACATAAATGTCGGGGAGAAAGTGCATCTCGATCTTGATAAGCCCGTCCCCCGAGCACGCCTCGCACCGCCCGCCCTTTACGTTAAATGAGAAGCGCCCGGCCCCGTAGCCACGGGCTTTGGCGTCCTGCGTTGATGCGAAGAGCGCCCTTATGTCGTTAAACAGCCCTGTGTATGTGGCGGGGTTTGACCGGGGGGTGCGGCCTATGGGCGACTGGTCAATGTTTATGACCTTGTCAAGGTGCTCTAATCCCTCAACAGTTTTGTGCTTCCCCGGCCTTATGTGGGCTCTATTCAGCTCGGCGGCCAGAGTCTTATATATGACCTCGGTGACTAAGGACGACTTCCCGGAGCCTGAGACGCCGGTCACGCAGGTGAGCTTCCCCAGCGGTATTTTTACCGTTATATTCTTAAGGTTATTCTCCTGCGCCCCCGTGACTGTTAAATACTGCCCCGTGCCGGAGCGGTGCAAAGCCGGTATCGGGATGAATTTCCTGCCTGAGAGGTACTGCCCTGTAATTGACGTCTCGGACTTTAAAAGCTCCTCCGGCGTCCCCGAAAAGACGACCTCGCCCCCGTTGACCCCCGCGCCGGGGCCGATGTCAACTATATAGTCCGCCGCCAGCATCGTCTCCTCGTCGTGCTCGACGACGATCAGCGTATTGCCCTGGTCCCTTAGCTGCTCCAGTGTCCTTATGAGCTTTTCGTTGTCACTCTGGTGAAGGCCGATGGACGGCTCATCTAATATATAAAGTACGCCCATGAGGGATGAGCCTATCTGCGTTGCAAGGCGGATGCGCTGGCTCTCCCCGCCGGAGAGGGAGCCGGCTGACCTCGACATGGATAGATACGACAGCCCCACGCTTTTTAAAAAGCCGAGCCTTGACCTTATCTCCTTTACTATGGGCGCAGCTATGAGCTGCTCCTTCTCGGTCATCTGAAGCTCATCTAAGGACCTTAGCGCCGCGGTGACGGAGAGGTCGCAAAACTGCGATATGTTTTTGCCCCCCACCGTCACGGCGAGAACCTCCGGGCGGAGCCTCGCGCCGTGGCACCCCGGGCACTCACGCCTTGTCATGTACTGCTCAAGCTCCCACTTTGTGAAGATTGACTGTGTCTCCTTATATCTGCGCTCAAGGTTTAAAACTATCCCCTCAAAGGGACGCATGACCGTCCCGCCGCCCTTGTCCTCGCCTAAGCGCACCCTTATTGCCTCGCCCTTAGTGCCGTAAAGTATGGCGTCAACGGCCTCCTTTGGAATATCCCTTACAGGCGTTGTCAGCTCAAAGCCGTACCTCTCCGCAAGCGCCTCATAGTACATCTTGGCTATGGAGTCGTCCTTATAGCCCCACCCCGAGGCCCTTATGGCCCCCTCGGCTATGGAGAGGGACTCATTTGAGATAATTATGTCGGGGTCCACGTGAAGCTGCACGCCAAGCCCGGAGCAGTCAGGGCACGCCCCGAGGGGATTATTAAAGGAGAAGGCCCTGGGGGAGAGCTCCTCTATGGATATCCCGCACTCCTCACAGGCAAAGTTTGTTGAGAACACCATGTCCCTGTTCTCCTCCGGGAGGTTTATTAAGACAAGTCCCCCCGAGAGGCCCACCGCCGTCTCAAGGGAGTCTGTGAGACGTCTCGTCAACCCCTCCCGCACCACCAGCCTGTCCACCACAATCTCTATGTGGTGCTTTTTGTTCTTATCAAGCTTTATCTCCTCCGTGAGCTCATATATGCTCCCGTCGACTCTGGCGCGGACAAAGCCGCTCCTTCTTGCGTCCTCCAGGACCTTTACGTGCTCCCCCTTCCGGCCTCGGATAACGGGAGCTAAAACCATGAGCTTTGTCCCCTCCGGCATCTCCATTACCTGGTCTACCATCTGATCCACCGTCTGCTGGCGTATCTCCCTTCCGCACTTAGGGCAGTGGGGTATGCCGATGTTGGCGTAGAGGAGCCTTAAGTAGTCGTATATCTCCGTCACCGTGCCGACGGTGGAGCGGGGGTTATTGTTCGTGGTCTTCTGGTCTATTGATATGGCAGGGGAGAGCCCCTCTATGACGTCCACATCCGGCTTCTCCTTCTGCCCTAAAAACTGCCTTGCATAGGAGCTAAGACTCTCCACATACCTTCTTTGCCCCTCGGCGTAGATCGTGTCAAAGGCCAGGGATGACTTGCCGCTCCCGGAAAGCCCGGTTAAGACCACCAGCTTGTCCCTTGGAAGCTCCAGATCTATGTTTTTCAGGTTATTCTCCCTTGCGCCCCTTATAACAATGCTGTTATGCATATTTTCCGCCTTTCAAGTGAAAAATAGGTTGTAATTTCTGCCATTCCGGCGTACAATAGCCCTGTGGCTTTTGCGCGCGCACAGCGGCGCAGTGGCTATTATACCATCTTTTCTTCCCTTTTCAACTCCCGTTAAAGCGTCTTTTCCCTTTTTTCTCATTTCATTCACGTTTTCGACATAAAATGAGATTATGATTAATAAAATTTCTGTTACCTGGGAGCGGATTTACATGAACATAGACGAAATAAGAAGCGAAAATGAACCACTGTCCCCCTCAGCGCCCGAGCAGCCACAGGCGGCACAGCCGCAGGAGCCACAGGCTGAAGCGGAGCCGCAGGAGCCAGCGCCGGAGCCGGAGGCTGTGCCTCAGCCGGAGGCGGATGCTGTGTCGGAGCCGGTGCATGAGGCGGAACCTGTGCCTCAGTCAGCGCCTGAGCAGCCGCAGGCTGAGCAGCCAGAGGCTGATGCGGAGGCTGTGCCTCAGCCGGAGGCGGATGCTGTGTCGGAGCCTGTGCAGGAAGCGGAGCCGGAGCATGAAGCGGAGCATGAGCGGCGAAGGAGTTCCGGGCCGCGCTTTGCCTGGCACAGGGATGCAAACGGGGATGAGAGTCAATATGAGGAGCCGGTGCAGCGGTACGACACCGCCGAGTGCATATGGAGCGAGCCGGCCTTTGAGAGCGCCGCTGACCGCGGGGACATATATACCCCCGGCCGCTTTGCATGCGGAGCTAAGGACAGCACGACAGACTTTGACGATGACGACGATCCGAATTTCGAGTCTGTTCACGGGCACCGCTTTGTAAATGCGCTCTGCCTTGTGCTTGTGTGCGCACTTGTTTCGGCGCTCAGCGGCTGGTTTTCGGCCGGGTGGCGGATTGAAAACTCGGGCGCGTCAACAAGGGGTGTGCAGGTCATTCACGCCGCAGCAGAGCCCTCAGCCGAGGAGCTCACCGTCCCCGGCTACACGGGCCAGGATCTCACGGGGACGGAGATCTATTACGGCCTTGCCACAAGTCAGGTTGTGGGGGTCAACACCTCCATCACCACAAACAACATATTCGGCTATACGACGGACACCGCCGTCTCCGGCTCCGGCTTTATAATCTCCTCTGACGGCTACATTCTCACAAACTACCACGTCATAGCCTACGCCGCGCTCTACGACGGAAAGCTCACCGTCTTGCTCTATGACGGCTCGTCGCACCCGGCTGAGATTGTGGGGTATGTGGAGGACAACGACGTCGCTGTTTTGAAGATTGACGCCGAGGGGTTGACGCCGGTTGTGCTGGGTGACTCGGACGCCATGAAGGTTGGGGAGTCCGTTTACGTCGTGGGCAACCCCCTGGGCGAGCTCACCTACACCATGACAGGCGGCTCTGTGAGCGCCCTTGACAGGGTCATAACCACCGAGGACCAGATAACCGGCCTTACCACCTCCATAAACATGTTCCAGCTTGACGCCGCGGTGAACAGCGGCAACTCAGGGGGGCCTGTATACAATATCCGCGGTGAGGTCATAGGGATAGTGACGGCCAAATCCGGCGAGTCGGGCGTTGAGGGTCTGGGCTTTGCCATACCCATAAACGACGCCATCTCCCTCGCCTCGCAGCTCATCGAGAAGGGCTATGTGTCCGGCGCGGTGCTGGGCGTCACCGTGACGGACACCTCAAAGGCCTACTCAAGCTTCATCCAGGAGTACTATGAGTACCCCGACGGAGCGTGCGTCGTCTCCGTCGAGGAGGGGTCAGCCGCCGAGAAGGCGGGTGTGCTCCCCGGGGATATAATAGTCGGCCTTGGCGACAGGGCCGTCGCCTCGACCGATGAGCTGAAGCTCGCCCTTCGCCACTACAGTCCCGGCGACGAGGCGACAATAACGGTGTATCGGGTTGAGACGGCTCTCGGGAAGGGCGAGGAGGTTGAGCTCTCCGTCATCTTCGACGAAAAAGCCCCCGAGGAGTGAGACTTCCCCGGGGGACTGGCTTTTGTACTTTGCGGACAGAGACGATGACCGGATGGCGATACGCCCGTGGCACGTCTTTGCCGCGCTCGGACTTACTGCGGCGCTGGAGGCGGGTCTGCTCTGCACGTCCACGTGCGAGCCGGCGGCATCGAGCTGCACCTGGACATACAAAACGACCTCTCCACCGTGGTCACAAGCGTATATGAGACGAACAAGGTCATAGGGAACCTGCTGCAGAACGCCATCGACGAGGTGCGCATCCACTCCGACAGGTCCTTCGGCATATACCTTTACATCATAAAGCGCGGCGAGTACTGCAGCAGCAAAATCACCGGCACTGCCAGGAGTATGTAGCGTGTGAGCGCCGGGCTGTACGCCATCATCTGCCGCAGCGTCACCACAGCGGCATAGATGACGCTGACGATGTTCACAATTGTGTGAAAATACAGGTAGCTGTAGGATGCGTCGGTGGTGACGCGGCTCACAAGCGTGTCGCCGCTCTCCCCGTCGTAGTAGCGGGTGGGCAGACTCATGAGCTTGTTCCACATCTTGTCCCGCACACCCATGTTAACCTTCTGATAGCACCACTGGCCTATGTAGGTTATGGCCACGCTCATAAGCGCCGTGCCCACAAGGACCAGGACGAAGTTCACCAGCTTGTCAAGCTTTATGGTGTTCTGTGTGCCGTCTATGATGCTGGCCGTGAGAGTGGCGCTGGCAAGCTCGAAGCTCCCTTGCCAGTACGAGCCTCTGCCTCTGTCCCCCGGAGAGGGACGAGCCGTCGGCGGCGACGGGAGCGTCAAGTCCGCCTTTCATGCCCTCCACAAAGTCCCACACCCCGGCGCTTCTCGCTGTCAGTTCGGGACGGAAAGCGTCTTAAAAAGCTTCATTCCCGACAGACTTTTATATATCCCCCGGAGAAGCCTGGAGAAATATCTTTTTCCTGCGGCACTTTATAAATATTGCCGCGAATTACACGAAAAAACGCAATTTGCCCGCTCTTAATTATTGCATTTGCTCCCATTCTATGTCATAATATCTGTACGGCGGCTTTATGTAAAGTTTTAAGGCCGCGCCTGAAGCGCTCGGCCGATTATGATTATATGGCGGCTATATGCAAAGTCTTAAGGCCGCGCTTTAAGCGGCCGGACAATCAAAGTGCTGCGATGCGTAAGGTTTTTCGTGCGGAGGGCTGGTGCATAGATGAACAAAAGAGAGATTGCGGAAAATGTTGTTATAGATTGTGGCGGCATAGCAAGAAACTCGGATTTTACAGCGGCCGGTCTTAAGAATTATGAGGTTGCGGCGCTGTGTAAAAAAGGCTTTCTTGAGAGGATCCGCGCCGGTATCTTTCAGCTTCCCGGCAGTGAGCAGATTACGGATGAGAAATTTATAAAGGAGCTCCTCCCCTATGGAGTCGTCTGCGTGGAGTCCGCCATATTTCATTATGGCTACAGCTTATTTGCGCCGCCCAGATGGTCCATTGCCGTGACAAGAAATTCCTGCGATTCCCTCAAGAGACTGGACTCGCTTCCCGTCAAGGGCTACCTCATTCACAAGGACTTTTTTCAGATCGGAAAATCAAAGGACGACTTTAACGGCGTGGAGCTTGCCGTGTATGACCGCGAGCGCACAATATGCGATTGCTTTAAGTACCGCACAGCGCTTTACAGCGAGACCTTTCATAAGGCAATAAGCACTTACATCGCCGATGAGAAAAAGAACCCCGCCAACCTCCCCGAATACGCAAGGGAAATGAAGATATATGAAAAGGTCATGAAGGTGATGGAGCCGCTGCTCGGCGGCTGAGGGGGGCATCTGGATTATCTGTCTGCCCGAAAATAAAAAGGACATGCGCTTTTGGCGCATGTCCTTTTACCATCTCAGATTTTATCGCCGTGCTCGTTGCCGTGCTCAGCTCCCGGTAAGATGCGATATGGCCTCGACGGTCACATTGTAATCCTCGTCCAGCTGCTTTAAAAGCTTCGGGACCTCGGGAGAAAAGCCGCCGCGCAGCGCCTCAGTCAGGCTGTGGCTTGACCTATAAAGGCGGTCAAAGCCCAGGTTCTGGCACACGCCCTTTATTGTGTGGGCCGCGCGAAAGGCCTCACCGTAATCTCCCGCGTCTAAGGATGTGTGCAGGAGCTTAAAGCTGTCGTCCCCCGGAAACTTAAGCACAAACTTGCGCACCAGCCTCTCGCTTCCAAGTCTCCCCACGACGCTCTCAAGATCCCCGCCCAGGGCATCATAGCACTCGCCAAGATTCATTTCATACCCTCCGAAGGATTAAATGGTAATTGAGCCTTAAAAGGCGCGGCGGGTGAACGGCTTGCGGTCATCCGCCGCCGGGCTCCACCGCTTAAGCGTACACGTCGATGTACTGTCCCTTTGGGACCTGCGGAAGCGCCTCAAGAAGCTCCGCCGCCTGCTGCTCCGCGCTCTCCATTGCCTTCTTCGTGAGGCTCACGGAGTACGACTGCTGGAGCTGCGCAGCGCTCATTGCCATGCTGGCATAGGCTATGCTGTTCATCATTTCCATGGGAACACCCCCTTAAGCTTAAATAGTGCGGTGTCGGTACAGCCGCCCTCCACCGTTATTTATATCGGCAGGATTTCCAGATTTTAAGGTCCGTCTCTATATATTCCGCGGGTTTCCGCCGACCTGGATTGTCTTCCACAGCTCATTTGCCGACTCCATGCAGTCAAAATAGAGGCTTGTGAGCAGGTTTGTGGGTATTCCAAGCTCCTCGGCAAGCTTATTTACCTTGCCCCAGTCGGCCGATTCATAGCTTAACGCAAGGTCGTAGAGCGCACCGCTGGGCCCCTCCCTTGTCAGCAGCGCATCCTTCACCTCATCAGACGCCGACACCTCGGAGAGTATCTCCTCCATCGGCGCGTCCACAAGGTAGTTTAATGTGGAGAACATGCCCATGAGGTACGCCTCCCCCCTTGAGAGTGGGACCTTTTTCGTGTATCCCACAAGCTCGCTGCAGAAGTTTGCCCGCATGAAGGAGAGCTTTAAAAACTCCTCGGATCTCGGGTCAATCTCATTTTCCGCGTTGCTGGCGCTTAAGAGGTATATCCACTGCTTAAGCTGGGATATCCCCAGGTTCATTATAGCCTGGCGTATGGTTGTGGCCCTGTTGCGGGTTGCAAAGTGCACGGAGTTTGACACCCTAAGAAGCGCGTAGGTGAGAGTTGCGTCCATGGAGATTATCCGCTCAATCTCCTCTATATCCGGCTCGTCCTTCGTGACGGCAACCATGAGCCTGAAGAAGTTGCTCTGCATGTATCCGCTTGTGTGGGCGCGGGTCGCCAGCTTTGCCGCCACATAGGAGCCCTCCAGCGCGTCCACCCCCGCCTCGACGGCCTTGCTGTACGTCTCCGCGTCCTCTATGTCCGTGGCTATGCACTTCTTGCCCATGCCGTGGGCTATCTCCACCACGTTGTGGATCGTCATCTCGCCCATGGAGTGAAAGTTGAGCTTTATGTAGTCTATATCGCCTATGAGCGACAGGTATCTCGGCGCAAACTGGAACTCATTTATGGCTATCTGGTAGCCCTCTCTGGCGTACTGCTGCACCAGATGCATTGCCAGCGGGTGAATTATGACGCTGTCGTCTATCTGGATAACCAGGTCCGACTTTGCGAAAAGCCGGGGCACCTTCTTCATGAGGAGGGTCGTTGTGAACGTCATGAAGTTGAGCGAGCCCTTCAGCGACTTCTCGCTGTTCTGGGTGAGGAAGTTGTATATCGTGTCCGCAACAGCAAACTCGCTCGCCTTTCCCGCCCCGTCGTCAGAGCCCGTGCCATAGGCCTGATTTTCGCCGTGGTAGAGCAGCTCGTAGCCTATTATCTGGCTCTGCACGTCCTTTATGGGACACCGCACTATGTATTTGCTCGCCATATCCTCCCCCTCCCCTCACTTCATCCCTTCTGCCGGGCAAGCAGCTGATCCATGACCGACACAAGGTGTCCTATCTCGGGCTTGCTCAGCTGCTCATCCGCTCCAAGCTGCTTACCCTTTATGCGCATCTCGTTGTTGATGAGGGATGAGAAAATTATGATGGGTATGTCCTTAAGCTCCTTGTCCTCCTTCACAAGCTTCGTCAGCCTGTGGCCGTCCATCTGGGGCATCTCTATGTCCGTTATGATGAGCTCCGCGCTCTCCTGGACCTTGCCGGACTGCTTTGCCTGGCCTAAGTACTCCCACGCCTCCAGCCCGTCGCGGAACATGTGGATATTGGTGTAGCCGGCCTTCATGAGGGCCTCCTGTATCATCTTCGAGAGCAGCACCGAGTCCTCCGCCACCACCACAGGGACGGTGTTCCGCTCCCGCGGCCCCAGCTCGTCTATCTCGGCAAGCTGTATCGACGTCTCCGGCGCGATCTCCGCCACAATCTTCTCAAAGTCCAGTATTGTCACAAGGTCGTCGTCGCACTGGGCGATCCCCGTGGCGACGCCCTCCTCGCCGCCGTTTATGGTCTTGTCCGGCTTCTGGATGGCTGTCCAGCTTATGCGGCTTATCCCGACAACCGTGTGGACGCGGAAGGCGATATGCATCTTATTGAAGTTCGTGATTATGAACAGGTCCTTCTCCATCGGCTCCACGTGGTTGCCCAGGTACTCCGGGAGATTCACCACCGTTATGACCGTGTCCCGGGGCTTGAATATCCCCTCAACAGCGGGATGCGTATGGGGCATCGGCTTCACGGGCGCCGACAGCATTATCTCCTTCACCTTCGCCACGTTTATCCCGTAGAGATTCCCCGCAATCGTGAACTCCATTATCTCTATCTCGTTCGTTCCGGACTCCAGCAGTATTTCGTTCTTGTCCTTCTCCGCCATTGTTGCACACGTCCTTTCTTTACGGCCCTGAGCTTTACGCTCAAGGCCATTTTTTACAGAATCTTCAGAGGCTGTCCGTAAGCTCTGATTGTCCCCTGTCCGGTCGCCGGGTCAAAGGACAGCGTCCTCGCCACGCTCCCGCCGGTGTCCTCCGCCAGTATCCGGATCCCCTCCTTGCGCAGCGACATCCTGACGCTCTCGACGTTGCGCTGTCCTATGTTCCCCAGCGCTCCCCCCGCCGTCACCTCAAACATCTTTGCTCCGCCCGCTATCTTCGCCACGATGCGGCTCTTTCTGGCGCCCTTCGCCTCCATCTGCCGCAGCGTCTCCTTTATGCCTGTGTCGGCGTATTTCATCGTGTTCTTCCGTCCCGCCTCCATGTTCAGCGGCAGCATTATGTGTATCATCGCCGCCAGCTTTATCCCCGGATCATAGAGGCAGATGCCTATGCACGAGCCCAACGCGTAGGTTATGAGCTCCCCCTCCCACTGCAGAAGCTTCATATCAGCGATCCCTACCGTCAGCTTCTCACTCATCAGTAACGCCCAGCTTTCTCAAAAGGTAATTAAGCGACCGTATATCCGGCGACAGAAGCAGCCTGCACGGGACCTCCTGCCCGTCGCACACGAAATTCCCCCCGATTGTCATGAGATAGTCCGTCTGTCCGCCGTACTCCGCCATCGGCACCGCCAGTATCGCCCCCTGCATATCCACCGTCATGCATGGAACCGTCAGCTCCACCGTCACGTCGGCAAGCGAGGACATGGCGTTAATGAAGGTGGAGATCATTATGTTGCCCACCTCTATGAGAGCCGACCGCTCCAGGTCCTTGAGCTCCTGGTAGTCGGTGATTGTCTCGTCTAAGGTGCTGCCCAGCACAAGATTTACAAAATCCAGCGGCTGGACTGAGAGCATGATGCCGTTTATCTCCCCGCTTATCCGCACCAGCACCCCCGCCGTTATGACCTCAGGGCCACCTATCCACTCTATTGCCTCGTTGTAGCCCATGATCCGCACCTCCGGCAGGGTGATGTGGACCTCACGGCCCAGCATCTGGGAGAGCGCCGTCGCCGCGTTGCCTGTGCCTATGCTGCCTATCTCCCTTAACGTGTCGATCTCCAGGGACGTAAGGTCATTGTAATTTCTTATCTCCATAGTCATCCCTCCCTAAAAGCGTCATCTCAGATTATTTACCGTTGTCTCTATCTCGTCGGACGCCGTCACCATCCTGAGCATGAAGCTGAACGACCTCTGAGACTCTATGACCTTGCTGAGCTCGTACGCAAGATCCACGTTCGACGTCTCAAGAACGCCCTGCACCGCCTCGCCGGTTCCGTACCGGACGCCGCCGTTTTTATCTACCGGCCTGAACATGTTCTCCCCCACGCTCTCCATGCCGTCGTAGTTTATGAAGTCAAAGACTCCCACAGGAAGCGGGTCAATGTCGTTTGTGGCCTCTATCCTCTGCCCGTTCATGCCAAGAACGAATCTGCCGCTCCCGTCGCAGAGGTACCACCTCGTCTCAGTTCCTCCGTCCTCCGTCTGGTCCTGGAAGTCCGACAGCGTAAAGGAGCCGTCCCTTGTGTACGTTATGTCGCCCGTTGCGGGGTCTAGAAGCGCAAAAAAGCCGTCCCCCTCTATGGCGTAGTCAAAGGCGCGGCCTGTGTCGGCAAAGCCTGACTGCCTCTGGTCCGTCGCCGCGGACTCAAGCCGGGAGCCCACGCCCCTTGCCAGCACCTCCGTGACGCCCTGAACAGGGCCCGTCATGAGCTGTGAAAATGAGGGGATCTTCGCCTTGAAGCCGTAGTTATTGACGTTTGCTATGTTGTTGCCGTGGACGTCAAGCCGCAGCTGCTGTTGCTGCGCGCCCACTGTCGCGGTATAAAATGAAAGGTTCATCTGAAATTCCCCCCTATACAAGCCGTCCCACATCCGTGGTGGCCTTTGTCATCATCTCATCATATATCTTCGTCGCCTCAGCGACGCTCTGGTACGCCCGCTGCGCGGCGATGAGCTCCGCCATGAGCGACACCATGTCGCCGTTCGACTGCTCCACCATCCCGCTGTAGATCACGGGCCTTGTGAGCTGCCCTGCCTCATCCGTCTCGAAAAAGCCCAGGCTGTTCTTCTCAAGGGTGTTGTTGTCCTCGAAGGTCCAGACCCCTATTCTCCCCAGAAAGCCGCCGCCCTCGTAATATATCCCGCCGTAGCCGTCGGTCTCCACCTTGTCCGTCCCCAGCTTCATGGGTGTGCCGTTGTTGCTGAGAACCCGCCCGAAGCCCGAAAGCCACAGGTACCCCTCGTCGTCAAGGGAGAAGCTGCCGTTGCGGGTGTAATACCGGTCGCCGCCTTCAGTCTCGATGGCGAAAAAGCCGTCCCCGTCTATGCAGAAGTCCAGGGGGAGCCCCGTCTCCTGGGGGACGCCCTGGGAGAAGTCGGTGACAAGCTCGTCGGGAGCCGTTATGAAGCTCATCGTCGCAAGGTCGGTATACGTCTTCTCCTTGTTGCCCGTGAGATACCACATCACCTCGTCGAAGGTGGACTGAGTGAATCTGTCGGACTTGAAGCCTGCTGTAGAAATATTTGTCATATTGTTGGATACAACATCCAGATGCCTCCCCTGGGTCAGCATCCCCGACACCAGGTTGTAGAAACCCTTGAACATTGGCAGATCCCTCTCTTCCTAAAGATAAGCGCCCTATTGCTCCTGCGTCAGGAGGATACGGAGCTTCTGTATGGCCCGCGAATGTATCTGCGAGACTCTTGCGAAGCTCACCCCCAGCACAGAGGCTATGTCCTTCATCTTCATGTCCTTCTGGTAGTACAGCGACAGCACCAGCTGCTCGTTCTCCCTGAGGCTTCCTATGGCGGAGGCCAGTGTCGACATGAGCTCCTGCCGCTCCACCGCCTGCTCGGGCTCCCCGTCCTCAGAGAGCTCCTCGCTCTGGGATGACAGCTGCTCATAGCCCTCCAGCGTCTCCTCAAGGGAGACTACGCTGTAAACTGAGGTGCGGGAGAGCGCGTCGCAGTACTCGTCCACCGGGATGTTCATGCGCCCGGCCACCTCCTCGTCCGTGGGAAACCGGCCAAGCTCGCTGTAGAGCTCGGCGTTTGCCCGCTCAATCTCCTTTGCCCGCTTTCGCACCGGCCTTGGCACCCAGTCCTGCTGCCGGGCCAGGTCTATCACCATCCCCCGTATCCGCTTTGCCACATATGTCTCAAACTTCCCCTTCTCGGAGTCGTATTTCTCCACCGCGTGGGCCAGGACTATGAGTCCCTCGTTTATTATATCCTCAAGCTGTGCAAAGCTCGCGTACACTCCACGTATCTGCAGGGCGATGTGCTTGACCATGCCGGTATAGCGCATGACTATCTCCCACTTAAGCTCGTCTGTCGGGTGCTCACGGTACTCTCTGAAAAGCTCATCAGTGGTTCTGTCAGCGTACGCGCTGGATGTGTCTGTCATGCCCCCGCCGCCTTCCTGTCACCGGCTATTGTGACGTTTCCTATGGACTGAATCTGTACAGTCCCCACAATCTCATTAAATGAAAGCACGTACAAGCCCGGAAAATACTGGCTTAAAAGTCTGCTCAGATACACCCTTATGACCTGGCTTGTGAGCAGCACGGGCGTCAATCCCAGCTCCTTGAATTTCTTCATGCACTCAGCAAGCTGCGTTATCAGCGGCTGTATGAGCTCAGGGCCCATGGCCAGGTACACGCCGTGCTCGTTTTTCGTAAGGGAGCTCACAATCCGCCGCTCCACCTCCCCGTCAAGGGTCACGGCTCGGAGCTGTCCGTTCTCGCAGAAGCGCCTCGTTATGGTTCTGCTTATGGCGGCGCGGACGCTCTCGGTCAGAAGGTCGGGGTCCCGGGTCGTCGCCATTGCGTCCACCAGTGTCTCAAGGATCGTGCCAAGGTCGCGTATGGGTATGCCCTCCCTTAGCAGATTGCGCAGCACCTTCTCAAGCAGCGCGTAGGAGACTATGGCCGGGCACGCCTCCTCCACAAGCTCGGGCGATGTCTTCTTAAGGTTATCCACAAGCTGTATCGTCTCGGTTCTTGAGAGCAGCTCGTGGGCGTGTCTCCTTATTGTCTCGGAGAGGTGGGTGAGCAGCACCGACAGCGGGTCTATGACCGTGTATCCGTATATCTCCGCCATCTCCTTGTTCTCCGGGAGTATCCACCTGGACGGTATCCCGTAGGCCGGCTCCACCGTCTCTATGCCGTCTATCTCGCTCACCGGGTTTGCCGGCTCCAGGGCCAGGTAGTAGTCCATGAGTATCTCGCCTCTAGCCACCTCCTCGCCCTTTATGTATATGACGTACTGGTTCGTCCCCAGCATCGTCCCGTCGTGGAGCCGGACAGTGGGCACAACGAAGCCCATCTCCTGGGCGTACTGCCTTCTGAATATGACGATGCGGTTTATGAGCTTCCCGCCGCTGCTCTCGTCCACAAGCGGGATGAGGCTGTACCCCACCTCCATCTCGATGGGCTCAACGGTGAGAAGCGAGTAGACGTTGCTTATATCCTTATAGTAATCGGCCTGGGACGGCACAGGCTCCGGCTGTTCCGCCTCAGCGCCGGCGCTCTCGGGGACAGGCTGCTCCCCACTGTACCCCCGCCCTACAAAGACGCTCAGGATGATGAGCGCCGCTGCCACGATGAGCAGGGACAGGTGCGGGGTATTTGGCATGACGGCCAGGAATATTAGCGCCACGCCCGCCGCCGTGAAGGCCTTTGGCTGGCCTGTAAACTGCTTTAGAACATCGGTGTTGAGGCTCCCGTCCGACACCGATCTTGTGACGATCATGCCGGTGGCGGTGGAGATCATGAGCGACGGAAGCTGTGACACAAGGCCGTCGCCGACGGTGGCTGTGGAGTACACCTTCAGAGCCTCCGAAAACTCCATGCCCCCCTGGACCATGCCGATTATGAATCCGCCGATGAGGTCAATGAGGGTGATTATGATGCTCATCACCGCGTCGCCCTTCACGATCTTCGTTGCGCCGTCCATGGCGCCGTAGAAATCGGCCTCCTTCTGTATCTTCTCCCGGCGAACCCGGGCCTCCTGCTCGTTTATGATTCCGGTGTTGAGATCGGCGTCAATAGCCATCTGCTTTCCGGGCATCGCGTCAAGGGTGAACCGGGCGGCGACCTCCGCCACGCGCTCTGCGCCCTTGGAGATGACGATAAACTGCATGAGGACTATGATTATGAAGATTACAAAGCCGATAACTATGTTGCCCGAGGTTATGAGCTGCCCGAAGGCGTTTATGACGTCGCCGCCGTAGCCGTCCGTCAGTATGAGCCTCGTTGAGGATACGTTCATGCCGAGCCTGAACAGCGTCGTTATGAGCAGCAGCGACGGGAATATGGAGAAGTCCAGCGCGTCCGATATGTTCATGGTTATCAGCAGTATCATGATGGACAGCGCTATGTTTATCACCAGCAGCACGTCCAGCAGCGCCGCCGGCAGCGGCAGGATAAGGAACAGGACGATGATTACCACAAACAGGGATATTATGTTGTCAGTAAGCTTTTTCAATAATCTCGCTCCTTCCCCGTCCGTATCAATCGTCCACTTCCCCCGCCC
>CAYPMJ010000042.1:0-15157 GCA_964411785.1 uncultured Oscillospiraceae bacterium | reverse complement strand
CTTGTAAATGCGTCCACCGCTCCTCTGGGAACCACACCCATGTAATCCGTCATATCTGCTGTGAAGGATGTAAAAAGCACCACGCGCCCCACCAGCGCAGGGTTTACAAAGTTACATCCCAGACCGCCAAAAAGCATTTTGACGACGATTATAGCCACAATGTCCCCCACCAGGAGCTTCCATACCGGCATCGTTACCGGCACATTGAACGCCAGAAGGATGCCCGTCACAACGGCTGACAGATCAGAAACTGTTACTTCCTTATGATTGAGCTTCTCCCAACCGTACTCACAGGCCACACACGCTGCAGCAGATATGGCCGTCAGCATAAGCGAACGTATACCAAAAAGAATCACCGACGCACAGAGCGCTGGCATAAGCGCTATTATCACGTCCAGCATTATCTTCTGCGTCGTCCTTGGCCCACGGATATGCGGGGAGACGCTGACGTTCAATCTGTTCATTGCCTCGCCGCCTCCTTTTCCTTTTCTTTTTCCGCTTTTTTATCCGCCTCGGCTTTCTTCGCGGCGTTATCCGCAGCCAGAAGCGCCTTAGCTAACTTATTCGTCTGCACCAGCATACGCTTCGCCGGACATACAAAAGAGCAACAGCCGCACTCCATACAGAGATTGACCTTATAAGCACGCAGCTTTTCCACGTCCTTGCGCTCATATGCGCTCTCAATCTCTGTAGGGCACAGATTCAACGGGCAGGCCTCTATGCAGCTTCCACAGCGAATACAGGCTGTCGGTTCCGGAAGCTTCGCGTCGCTCCCAGCGAAGGCAAGCACCGCATTTGTGTTTTTCATCACGGGATAGCTCATATCCGGCATGGCTATACCCATCATTGGGCCGCCATAGAGAACCTTACCCGGTTCCTCCTTAAACCCTCCGCAGAAGTCAAAAAGCTCCGATACTGCCGTACCTATTGGCGCTATGACGTTCTTTGGCTCTCGTACCGCCGATCCATCCACTGTCACACACTTTTCCACCAGCGGCATGCCTGTCTTTATGTATCGGGCTATGGCGGCAAGTGTCGTGCAGTTGAGCACGATTGCTCCCACATCCAGCGGCAGCTTTCCCTCAGGAACTATCTCGCCCACCGTATTATATATGAGCACCTTTTCGCCGCCCTGGGGATACATGGACGGCAATGCCTGAACCTCTACCCCATTTGTACCTTTGACAAGACTTCTGAATTTCTCCACGCACTGCGGTTTGTTGTCTTCTATCGCAATTATGATGCGCTTCGCCTCAAGGTACTTCCGGAGAAGCTCCACTCCCTCCCATACGAGATCCGTGTCATCCAGCATGGTTCTGGTATCTGATGTGACGTATGGCTCACACTCTGCCCCGTTTATGATAACAGCCTTTATCTTACTGAGATCCTTTACCCCAAGCTTTACTGCTGTCGGAAAGCCGGCTCCTCCAAGGCCCACCACACCGCTGTCGCGCACGGCATTTATAAAGCTCTGGTAATCATTTACCTCCGGCGGCACGACCCCCTCCCATATTTCCTGCCGACCGTCAGATTCAATCACAATGCTTTTCATAAACCGTCCGTTGGATCCCATCACATCATCTATCCGCTTCACCTTGCCGGATACGCTGGCGAAAACGGGCGACGACACAAATCCACCAGCCCTGGCGATCATCTGTCCGACCCTGACCACATCCCCCGGCTTTACCACCGGTTCCGCCGGTGCACCTATGTGCATGGACATCGGTATGGACACTGTCTCGGGTATCGGCAATCTCTCCGGCGGTGAGCCGGATGTATTTTTTCTATGGGGAACCTTCACCCCGTGCAGTCTGGGTAATGTCACATCTCTTCCCTCCAACCTAATTTAGCTTTCTGCCCAGCGTCGGACATCCTCTCACAGGCCTCTTTGTTCTATTTTACCACGTTAATTCTCCCACGGCAAGAGTAAATTGTTGTTTTACCTATTTAATTAAGCTTTACAAGGCTGATTTTGTTCGTTTGATACCACATTTTCCGTATTCAGCCGTCCAGCATTCAAAGCGTCCCCAGATAGCCCTCTAAAATCAGGGATGCGGCCACTGCATCTACCGTTTCCTTTCTCTTCTTTCCGAAGCATCCATTTTCAGTGAGAATACGGTGGGCGTCCACTGTGGTCCTCCGTTCATCCCACAGCACCAGTTCAAGTCCGCTTCGCTCACGCAAAAGCTCCCCCAGCCTTTTACTCTTATCCGCCCGTTCTCCCGCTGTACCGTCCATATTCAGTGGGTAGCCCAACACAAGCCTCTCCACTCCACGCTTTACACATTCCGACACCAGCTTATCAGCCAGGGCTTCCACGTTCCACTCCCTGATAACAAACGCCTCCCCTGTAAGTACCCCCATGGCGTCCGAGACCGCCACCCCCGTCCGCTGATCCCCGTAATCTATTGCCATCACTCGCATATCTCTTCCTCCATATATTTTTCACTTACTCTCACTTACTCTAATTGTACCATACTTTCACCCTTTTAGAAAACCTTATTTTTGACGCCGCATGGTTTTGCTGCCTCACTCCCGGAATCCGTTGACACAGACAGCAGAAACTGCTATAATGCCCACGATATACATTGCAGACCGATACCACCAGGATCATTTGGAGGGCAATATGGACAAAAAAATTATCCCCCTTGACACAGGCTGGCGCTTCAGACTGGGAGACGCTCAGGACACCTGGTATGGGGGCTTTGATGATGAGGATTTCCGGCCTGTGACGATACCTCATGACTGGGCCGTGGAGGCCCCCTTCTCTCCGGATAACTCCAGCGGAACCGGATACCTTCCAGGGGGTATAGGCTGGTACAGGCTGCGTTTCACTGTTCCGGATGAACTGCGTGAAAAGCGTCTGCGAATAACCTTTGACGGTGTCTGCGGACGTGCTCAGGTCTGGCTCAACAGCTACCACCTGGGAGGTCATGTCTACAGCTATACGCCATTCAGCTTCGATGTGACGGATCTTGTGCGGTTTGAAAACCGTGAAAACGTATTGTGCCTTCGTGCAGCTCACGAGGACGTAGACGATTCCCGCTGGTACACGGGCAGTGGACTCACGCGGCGTGTTTTTCTTACTGCCGAGGAGCCTCTCCATGCGGCCGAAAACGGTGTCTGGCTTGAGACGCTCTCCATTGACGGGAACAGAACGGACGTTGCCATTCACATTGATCTCCAGAATGATAGTCCGGATCCGGCAGCTGCGGGTATAACAGCTCTCCTCAGGATGCCGGACGGCAGCAGCGTGCTGTCCATCCGTGACTGCCTCACTGTTGACCCATGGGAAAAATCGCCTGTAACACTCACGGGATGCGTCTGCGGCGCAAGGCTGTGGGATGTGGATGACCCGTTCCTCTACACCCAGGAGATCTGGGCGGATGTCTGTGACAGTCATTATCTGCTGGATCGTCAGACAGTTGGCCTCAGAACGGCTCAGTTCAGCCCTGACAACGGGTTTATTTTAAATGGAAAGCAGATGAAACTTAAGGGCGTCTGTCTCCATCACGACGGGGGCTGTCTTGGCGCTGCGGTACCGGCGGAGGTCTGGCAGCGTCGGCTGCTGACGCTGCAAGGCTGTGGATGCAATGCGATTCGATGCAGTCACAATCCGCACGCGCCGGAGCTATACGATCTGTGTGACAGGCTTGGCATTCTCGTGATGGATGAGGCTTTCGACGAATGGGAGAATCCGAAGAACAAATGGACTCACGGTCACAATGTATACCCGCCATGTCACCACGGCTATGCGGAGGACTTCCCGGAATGGCATGAACGTGACCTCAGAGCAATGGTGAGACGTGACAGGCGTCACCCCTCTGTAATACTCTACAGTCTGGGCAATGAGATAGACTACCCCAACGATCCCTACTGCTCCCCGCTCTTCAGCGAGATGACCGGAAACAACGACGCCTCAAAGCCAGCATCTGAACGCCTGTATGATCCGGAAAAGCCGGATATCAGACGCCTCATGCCTATTGCCGGGGAGCTTGCCGCCATTGCGCAAAGTGAAGATAACAGCCGCCCTGCAATAATGGCACTGGCCTTTCCGGAACTTTCTGTCAGACTTGGAATTCTGGACATACTGGACGGAGCCGGCTATAACTACAAGGAGCATTTATACGATAGAGATCACGCTGAGCATCCGGATGTCCCGCTTTTAGGCAGCGAGACAGGCCACAGCTGGGACGCGTGGCTTGCCACACGAGATCGGCCGTTTGTGGCAGGGCAGTTTTTATGGACAGGAGTGGATTATCTCGGGGAGGCGCGCGGCTGGCCTGTCCACGGGTCTGGGGCGGGGCTTCTGGATCTGGCGGGCTTTGCCAAGGAACGTTACTGGTTTCGCCGCTCTGTCTGGAGCAGTGAACCTCTTGTCTCTGCGTGGGTCAGGGCCGGACACACACCACCGGCGCGGCGCTGGAATTACACATATGGTGAACCGGTAGAGGTCTGGTGTTCCGCGTCCACACCGAGGGTTCAGCTCTCGCTGAACGGCACTGTTGTCGGGGAGGCGGAAGAGAGTGATCGACGGGATGGACGGTTCGTATTCAGCATCCCATACGCGCCTGGAGTTCTCTGCGTAAAAGGACTTGACAGGTCTCGATGCGTTCTTTGTGAGGATAAGCTTGAGACTGATGGTCCCTCTGAACGCTGTCAGCTGTCCCTGTGGGAGGGCACGGACGCAGTCACAGGGCGGAGCTTTGCGGAACGAAGTGCGGAGCCAGGTTATACATATCAGCTTGAGCTTGAGCTGCTGGACGCTGACGGCAGGCACTCCTTTGATGACAAGCTGATATCTGTCGCCGTTGATGGGCCAGGAGAGCTGCAGGGTATGGAAAACGGCGATCTGGCTGACAACACTGCGTATTCAGTACCGGAGCGCCGAACCAGCGGTGGGAGGCTTATTGTTTATATACGTCGGACAGGCTCAGGTGATGTGAATGTTCAATTTCATTCAGGCGCGCTGGAGCCCGCGGGGATGGTTTTGGGCAATCCCGGAAGCAGCCGCTCTCAGAATGAGCCATTTTAAAAAGCAGCAGCTTCGCATGTTCTTCGTAACATGCTGAAGCTGATTTCGTTCGATTGATAGACATATCTGAAAAAATGAGGGGTGTATTATACCATGTCTGAAAACTATTACAAACCTTGCAGAGAGTTTGACATCTGCAACGACCTGATAGAAAAATACTTCAATACACAGCAATATGAGAAATGCTTTGAAGGTCATTTGGTACTTGCGGAGCAGGGGTATCCTCTTGCCGAGTGTCAGATCGGATATTTCTACCATGAGGGTCTGGGTGTGGAAAAGGACTCTGAAAAAGCGTTGTATTGGACACGCAGAGCCGCCGACCACAATGACCGTGACGCACAGTTCAATCTTGCCTGGTTTTATGAGAATGGCGTCGGAGTTGAGCGCGATATGGAAAAGGCGGCATTCTGGTACAGAAAATCGGCTTTGCAGGGCGACGACATGGCGATTGAAAAATGCCGCAGCTTGAGCATATCGCTTGAAGACAAAGTCTCTCGGTGAATGCGTCCCCGAAGCTGGCGAAAAACAGTGCTGACTGCCGCGCATGTCAGCACTGCCAGGATCACTGCCGCAAAGGCCGGTTCTCTCCGTCCCCCTTTTCCATGTCCACCCCCCTTTGCTCAGTCTTCCTCATCTCTCCTTGTGTAGGACGCCACCAGACATATCTCCGCCTTAAATAAATCCCCGTCTATGGTTATTGTAAATTTTCCACCCATCAGCTCCGTCAGACTCCGCGCTATTGACAGTCCCAGTCCGCTTCCCTCCGTATGACGGGAACTGTCGCCGCGGACAAAGCGCTCCATCAGCTCCTCCTCGCTTATGTTCAATCGGTCACGCGATATATTCTTCATCGATATGACAACCTCCGCCTTTGTGGAGGTCACGTCTATATATAGCCGCGTTCCGGCCTGTGCATATTTTACCGCGTTGTTCAACAGGTTATCCAGTACCCGCCAGAGATGCCGGCCATCCGCAAGCACCGTCACCGGCTCTTCCGGCTGCGTCACTACCGGCGTCAGTCCGCCCACCGCAAGCTTCTCCCCGTACTCCCCCAGTGCCTGGTTTATGAGCTCGCCCACGTCGGTTGGCACCAACTCCACCGTCAAAGCGCCGGTCGACGCCTTGGACGCCTCCACCAGATCCACTGTGAGCTTTTTAAGTCTGGCTGCCTGCCTGGACAGCACCTCCAAATACTCTCTTTGCTTCTCCGGATCCTTCTCCCGCTGCATCAGATCGATATAATTCACAATATTTGTCAGTGGCGTCTTTATATCGTGGGACACATTTGTTATCAGCTCTGTCTTCAGCCGCTCGGATCGCATACGCTCATCCACCGCAACGCTCATTCCCACCGCTATGGAATTCAGATTCTCCCCATGCTGCCTGAAGTCCCAGAACATATGCCTGGTATCCACTGTAAAGGTGAGATCTCCGGCTGCAAGCTTTTCTCCGCCCTCCTTAAGAAGCGCTATCTGGTATGTTGATAATATCACTGCGGACAGAATTATAAAATCAACCGCGAAAAGCAGCACTCCTGCGCCCCATGTATGGTCTCCGATCGCCTCATAAGATAGCGGAATCTCAACAAGCAGCGCCGCCGCTGCTGCGAGTGCCGAGCGCCACGCCACCGGAATGGCGTGGAATAGCCGCAGGAACCACCTCCAAACTGCCTTGTTCTGCCGCCAGAACGTCCTGAAAATCACACACAACATACGTGCAATCCAACAGCACACCGTATTTCTCCACCATCTTCCCACCTTGATCCTGACGGCGAAGGTGCGGCAGAAATACAAAAGCAGCACCCCCAATGCCGTCGCCAGAAAGCACAGGCACAGCACCCCCAGTACACTGCTTTCCAGGTCATAGAAAAGATGGTAATCCACTCCCTCAATGCAGACGCTCAAAAGCATGCACGCCAGGAAAAGCACAATGATGAGAGTCACATCCAGAGGGATACGGTCGAAGAAGGTAAGCTGACCTTCCCGTTCCCCTTTTTTTCCTGCGCCGCAGATTACAAAAACGAACAGCGTCAGCGCCACAATAAGCAGCAGTATCAGCAACGCCACTGACCACCAGCGCATCCTGAATACATTCCTGAACAGGACATATTCGGAGAAAAACTGCTCCATCTCCGGCTCCATCTCCTGGATGGCGGCACTGTAGCTTACGCCTGTTGGGACGTTGTAAAATCCGATGAAAAAAGAAGTCAGCACGACTGCCGCTGAGAGGGACGCTCCAAATAAACTCAGCACGTAGAGCACCCACGCGCCGAACTTGACGGGGAAGCTGCCGGTGAGCTTTTTCATTGCCGTGTACCCTCCTCAAATTTATACCCCTGACCCCAGACCACCTTTATGTACCGCGGATCGGACGGAACTATCTCAATCTTCTCCCTGATATGCCTGATATGTACGGCTACAGAGCTTTCGGTTCCCAGCGCAGCGCCGCCTGAAACACGGCTGTAAATAGTTCCCGATGAAAATACCTTCCCCGGGTTCTGCATGAGCAGCCGGAGTATGGCGAACTCTGTAGGAGTGAGACACACCGGTTCTCCGTCCACCGTCACAGTTTTCCCTGCGTCGTCAAGGTCAATGCCCCCCAGAACTATATGGTCCGGACTTCGCACCATGCCGCCTAGGGTGGTGTACCGTCTCAGCTGGCTCTTCACACGGGCTATTACCTCCAGCGGGTTGAACGGTTTTGTCACATAGTCATCAGCGCCTATCTCCAGCCCCAGTACCTTATCCGTGTCCTCGCTCTTGGCTGTGAGGAGTATTATCGGTATATTGGTGTCCTCCCTCAGACGTGACGTCGCAGCTATCCCATCAAGTCCGGGCATCATTATATCCATGAGTATCAGGTGAATCGGGTTAGCCCGCACCGCCTCCAATGCCTCTTCCCCTGTATAAGCTTCGTAAAGCTTATAGCCCTCCGGAGCGAGGTATATCTTCAGTGCTGAAACGATATCCCGGTCATCATCACATATCAGAATATTGTACATACTGCTTCACCCCTCGATGTTCCATATTATATCTTAGTCGTCCTTAAGATAAAAGTGGCGATTTTCTTAAGATTCATTAAACTCTGTCACAGCATCACAACAGCCTTCGGCTATATAATTTCTGAAACTCCATGCTCAGCCTCTTCTGTAAATTTATTATGACATTCGCCGTGTGCCTGAATGCCGATTTAATTTTAAAACATCCGAGGATCGCTGAATGTCACAGACATGAAAATATTTTTCTCATAAGATGCCGGGCGGGACGAATGAAGCGCTCTCTTACATTCGTCCCGCCCGGCCGCAGTCTTCTTTCAGTTCTGCCAGAATATCCGCTCCCCCAGCAGTAACGGGAAACAGCTGAGCTCCTGCCCGTCAAGGTCTGCATGGTGCATATCCACTGCTGATATCTGGTGATTCTCGTAGGTGTTGTAGTAATATATACCTCGGTCAGCATTCATGCAGGAAGTGTAGATAGTGATCTCATACTTGTCCTCCCCAACTGCACAACAGCCGCGCTGCTGGTCAACGGAGCCAAGAATATGAAAAAACTGGCTGACGCTCTCCGACTCTGTGTCACCAGACCTGGAGTTTGCACGCACAAACGTAGCCCGCACGAAACGTGACGACGAGGACAGATCACCAGGAAGTCCCAGCGCACCCATTCCGCGACTGTATCGTTCAAGCGGAAGCGTCTCAGAAAACCGGTTCTCCGGATCCCGCGGCGAGAGCGACATATAATTACTGAGTCCGAAAAGCTGCTGTGGAAACGGAGGATTGTTTGTCAGAACCTGCGCCGGGTTGTCATATATGAACAGTCCCTCCTGCACCTGTTCTACCGTGACTGTCTCGTTTCTGTCCGCAATCAGCCAGTGAAGCTGCGCTGTCGGCAGACCCTCACCGAAGGGTGTGTTCACAATGCTCACCTGCCTCAGTCTGTCCTTTGCCTCTGCGACGCTGGCACACTGTCCCAGCAGCCACGGGACCAGCTCAAACTGAGCTATGCTCTCTGCATCAACCGTCGCCTCCCGGTAACAGGCGTTGCCGACAAAATTCAATCCCGCTATACACAGCCCCTTCTCGTTCACTGCGTCGTAATACAGCGGGAACCCATCCGCCACATGCGCCATACCTACCATCGCATAATGACTCTCCATCGGTTCTACGTGACGATACTTCAACGGAAACCGCCGGGGCATCACCGTGACCTCATCCCCGTACGAAAAATCATAGTCCAGTGTCCGCCCAAAATATAAGTCTCTGGTCTTGTAGCTGGCTGCTGTACACATATGATGTGCCTCCTTACCTTGTGTAAAAGTTAACCAGGTTCTCCTCAACTATTATATCACGTACAAAAATACTTAATGATTTTCAGTTTGGTAATTTTAATAAATTTAATCTTTGGCCTTGTGTGCTGCCCATCTGTTGATCTGCATTCAGGAGCAGACAGTTCGCTTAAAAAGTCAACGCGAAGTATTTCTCCGGCGGAAGTTGACAAAACGCTGTACAGCGGGTATACTGTGAGCAACGGATGAACATACCGCATATTGCCAATGATTTAGGAGGTATTTTTTTGAAAAGAAGTATTGTACGTCTGCTTATGCCCATACTCATTCTGGCACTGACAGTCTCCTGCTCAGCGCCCGGTCAGATATCAGAGCAGGACAGTGGAATCGACGCCCCAAATGTCCAGGAACCATCCGGTGAAACAGAAGACGGAACTGATAACTCCGCAGCCACACCCGAGCCTGAGCCGGAACCGGAGCCGGAACCTGAGCCTGAACCCGAACCGGAGCCGGAACCTGAGCCGACCGTGGCGACACTTGCGGTATGCGGGGATGTGATGAGTCACATGCCGATAACTAATGACGCCAAGCAGTCCGATGGTTCCTATGACTATACCCGCATTATGCAGGCAGCGGAGCCGTACGTCAGCGCCGCCGATTTCGCTGTGGCAAACCTCGAAACAACGCTGGCAGAGGGAGACTACTCCGGTTACCCCACCTTCAAATCTCCCGACGCGCTCGCCTATGATCTGAAGGAGCTCGGCTTTGACCTTCTCATGACCTCAAATAACCATAGCGTGGACAACGGCTACAACGGAATCTTCCGTACCCTTGACGTGCTGGATGAGGTGGGAATGCCGCATGTCGGAACAAGCCGTTCCCAGGAGGAACGTGACAACAACATTGTAACCGCGGACGTCGGAGGAATCTCTGTAGCGTTTCTGGCGTACACGTACGGAACAAACGGTATATCCATCAAAAGCAAGCCTTATGCCGTAAACATTTTCAATATCGACTACCTGTCGAATGTCTCGGAACCAGATGAGGATATGCTTATAAGTGACCTTGACGCTGCAAAGGCGCTGGATACCGACCTTATCTGCGTCATGATCCACTGGGGCGTGGAATACAAGACAAAGCAGAACAGCTATCAGGAACGTATGGCTGATTTTCTCATTGAAAATGGCGCCGATATCGTACTGGGCGGTCACCCACATGTGCTTGAACCAATGGAGATGCGAACCGTCACTGACGATGAGGGCGTTGAACACACAGGTTTTGTGTGCTACTCTCTGGGCAACTTTATCTCCTCGCAGAACTCACAGTACACAGACACCACGGTGGTGCTGACACTTACGCTGATGCGCGACAACGTGACCGGCGAAAGCTGCGTCACTGACTGGACCTACGTCCCCATGCTGATGCTTGACCGCGAGGGCGGAAAGGAACGGTTTGAGCTGCTGGACTGCTACCAGGGCTCCGACGAAACATGGGTACAGCAGAAACTCGACCAGGCCATAGAGGACTGTCACTCTATCCTCGGCTCTGAACACGACCAGTTTCTGGATTCCGCGGACTGACACTCCCGCGCGTAACATGAAAGGATGAGGAAACTTGAAAAGCGGTGTTTATTCCGGCATAGACCAGCTTCCGCGGGGCAGCGCGTCGCGGAACGTCACGCCCGGATGCGTCGTGCTTGAGGGCGGAGCCTTTCGCGGTGTCTATACCTCCGGGGTCCTGGACGCGCTTATGAGGGAGGACATCAATTTTCAGTGTGCTATAGGCGTGTCCGCAGGGGCGATGAATGGAATGAATTACATTTCCGGTCAGATAGGCCGTTCCGGACGCATCAATCTGATCTACCGGCATGACTCGCGTTATGTCGGGCTGAGGGCGCTTCGCGGCAACCGGGGTATAATTGGCTTCGACTTCCTGTTTGGACAGCCGGAAGGTGTAGAACCCTTCGACAGGCAGACCTTTGAACGCCCTGACCGTCAATTTGTCGCTGTCGCCGCCAGCTGCATCACAGGCGAGGCCGTATATCTTGAGAAGGGAACCTGCGATATTGAAAAGGCCGTTCAGGCATCTGCATCAATGCCGTATGTCTCAAAGCCTGTATCTGTCAACGGTGTTCCCTGTCTGGACGGGGGCTGTGCGGTCAAGATCCCTGTCCAATGGGCTCTGGCAAACGGTTTCTCAAAAATCGTTGTTGTCAGGACACGTGAGGACAACTACAGAAAGGCTGTCAGCTCCAGCTCACGCAGACTCGCGGAACGGGTTTATGGTCGGAAATATCCCGCCTTTGCCAGAGCTGTCGCTGACAGCTCTCTGTCCTACAACCACCTCTGCGATGAGCTTCAGACTCTCCGTGACCAGGGCCGTATTTTCATTATCAGCCCCTCCTCCCCTGTCACTGTCCAGCGCCTCGAGGGCGACATGGAAAAGCTTGGAGCGCTCTACCACCTGGGGTATCAGGACACCCTGAGCAGTCTTGGCACACTTCGCGAGTATCTCGAAAAATAAATGCCCGGTCTGTTTCCCCGCAAAAGCTTTGTCACCTCATGAGAAGTCCACGTTGTCACTTCCTGTGGGGACTATCGCAATGTATGTTGTTCCCCGTCCAAGCTCAGCTGCGCTGCCGTCGGTGTATGTGAATGAAAACTGATCCTCAGCGCTGCTCTTAGACCAGGTTATCTCCACGCTCACTCCATCCCGCACCAGATACCCGCTCCCACTCCCTGTGAGCTTCACATTCAGCCGGCCTTCTTCATCGCCCGTGATCTGCGAAATTGAGGCCTTCAGAATCAGCACATTCTTCACCGTCAGCTGTTCGTCTGTCTCACTGTCCTTCATCCCTGTGCCAAACTGGCTCACATAGTAAAGGCCGTCAGTCTCGCTATAGGCAAACGTTGTGCTCTTCGTGCTTGAAAAGGCCGCCGTCACAGTCTGACCAAGTATGGCTGAATCCGGTTTTGTATCTGAAAATTTCAAACCATATGTAAAGCCGTCCTCGTGCCTGGTCCGGAAGCTGTGCTGCTCCACGTAATCCGCCACCAGCGACGGATCCAGCATGAGACTGTGCTCATAGCCCATATTGCTTCTCCTCCAGGAGTCCCTGTAGAACGTCTCGCCGCTTCCGTTCACTCCGTCGATGTTGTCTATGCCCCGATTACGTATCTCCAAATAGGCCGCGTTGCTTGCCCCGGCATGTATGAAAATCGCGTCATAACCCTGCGCCAGATCCAGGAAATACGGGCGTGCGCTCCGGACACTCCCTATTGCCTCAGCGGCTGTCAAATCCGTGTACAATGCAAGCAGCCTTGTTATCCCGCCCTCTACCGGCACCTCATAGATGATATCCGCCTTGCTTATGCCGGCCTGCGGCACTGCAGCGCGAATGTTGTTGAGCATCACCGCATATGGCCGGATATTGTCGATAGAGCTTGCCAGCGGCTCCCCCGTCAGAGGATTCACAGGCCCTGTATAAACCGGATCTCCGTCTGGCTCCGTCCCAGGGTCAGACGCCGGATCCTCTACCTTGTCCTGTACTGTCCCGGGATCTGTTACAACACCGGGATCGACCGTCGCATCTCCGGTTAAATCATCGCCTGATTGCAGCTGGTCATCCGCACCCGGTATATCAGGTAATTCACTTCTGTTTGATATACCTCTCACAATAAGCACAACGCACAGAATCACTGCTGCCACTGCGCCAAGGGACGCAATGATAATAGTCAGCTGCTTTTTGCTCATTGATGACAACATCTTGGATTTTGTACTCTGCTGATGTCTGCCCTTACTCATATAGAAGCACTCCCGCTTTCTCTGTAACGCCTACAGAAGTTTTTCAGTTACCTCGTCCCATCGACAACGGCGACTCCATAAGTATACCCTTTTCTCGGGCCGTTGTCAATTTCTATGGCAAAAAACCTTGTGGAAAGGAGCAAACGGGGGTATAATATCGAAAAAGCGATTGGGAGGGTCACGTGTGGAAAACCGTCCGGGTTTTATTAAAAGCGAGATGGACCTGAAGGTGCTTATTCTGTTCATTCTCTGCCGTCTGCCGGAGCCTGTACACAGGGACGCGCTTACAGAGACGACACTCCTGTGTGACAACGCAATCGGCTATTTTGACTTTACCGACTGTCTTGCGGATCTTGTGCGGACGGGACATATCTCGGCGCAGAAGGAGTTTTACTCCATAACGGAAAAGGGCCGTCTTAATGGCGAGGCGACGGAATCCGGTATCCCCTACTCGGTCCGGATACGCGCGGAGCGGGCCGCCGCTACACTTGCGGCAGCGCTTCAGCGCGACTCCATGATCAAGGCCTCCCATGAGCTGCGCGCCAGAGGCGGCTTCACAGTGCATCTGAGCATGTCGGACGGCATTGGACCTGTCCTCTCTCTGGATCTGCTGACCGGCGACGACAGGCAGTCCAAGGCCATGGAAGCAAATTTCCGCGATCACGCCGAGAGCATCTATGCGCGTATTGTCGATCTCCTCCTGGAGGGGTCTGATGGTGACCCCACCAGGTGACTCCACTCTCAGGCTTTGTCTTACGCAAGTCCGAACAGCACCAGTATCAGGCCGTATATCACATCCGCCACTGTTCCAAACACGAGCACCGGCCCGGCTATAATGAACATTTTGGCCGCAGTTCCCGTAATATAGCCCTCACTTTTAAACTCCAGCGCCGGGGATACAACTGAATTTGAAAAGCCTGTAATTGGCACCAGTGTGCCGGCCCCGGCAAACTTTGCCAGTCTGTCATATATCCCAAACCCGGTAAAAAGCGCGCCGAGGAACACCAGCGTTATGCTTGTCGCTGTGGCCGAGTCCTCCTCCGAAAGTCCAAACGCCGTGTATCCGTTTAAAATAGCCTGTCCCAGACAGCAGATAAGACCTCCCACAAGAAACGCCTTCAGCATGTTGCTCCAGAGCTTCGAGTCAGGAGTTTTCTTTTTTATATACTCACCGTATTCCTTGTTTGTCATTTTCATCTTCCGCACCTCACTAATTTTCTGATGTAACCTCAGAGTGGCTCATGACAAATCCGTCGTCAGACGCCCTGATTCTATATTCTCACCATCCGCTTATATTTATACCATGAAGCGAAGCGACATGGTATAATTGGCCATACGCTTTATGCGCAGCCTTAATTTAAGTATAATAGCCGCTTTGCCCAGGCTGTATGCCTATATCTCCTTTATTCCCGGTACAACTACATTTCTTATTGGGCCTCTTGACAAAACACATAATATTATTTATACTAAATTTGTTCGATGTCACATGCTTGCGACGTGTCCGCGCTCTTTGCAGAATGCATGTTGAAGTTTTTAGATCGAAGTTTTTAAATGAATGAGAGGAGGAGAAGTACTTATGAAAAAATTATGGAAAGTACCTGTGACCTTGCTGCTGGTCGCTGCAATGACGATGGCTCTGGCATACCCTGCGTTCGCTGCCAAACCGGAGCAAGCGGCGGTTACGGCGGAGATTCAGCCCCTGGGCGTGAAGAATATCTGCCCTTTCTGCGGCGAGGAGATAAGGGAGTACGTCTGGTACACCCTCTACAGTGACAACGGCGAGTCGGGACATACGTGTACCCAGCTCATCCGTGGTGAGCACTGCGGCAGGACCTATTACGAAAGAGAAGGTACGCCCTATGAGGAATCTCACAGCAATGTGTCCAGTGCACTTGCTGCCTTCAGCCATCTGACCACCGTCTCTCCCTCCGAACACTATGTTATTTATGAGTGGCGGTGCAACGATTGCGGCAATGTTGCAGTGGGTGAACGTCAATCGACAGGCTGCACTGCCAGACACTGCAATTGGTAATT
>CAYPMJ010000041.1:0-15485 GCA_964411785.1 uncultured Oscillospiraceae bacterium | reverse complement strand
GGATCAATGCCGCGCCATGCTCAGAGCAGCGTACTGCCGCTGTAGGAGAGCAGGTTTACCTCGCTTACGCCCTCCATCTTCTTGAGCTGATCAAATGTCTCCCTCACCGTATCCGATAAGCGGACCTCCAGGATAAGCTCCTCCCCTGCCGGTGTTGCACCGCGCGATTTTATTTTCGCGGTCTTTATCTTTTTTACTTCCTCCTCCACGCCCTCAGAGGCAGCGCTCTCAAAGCGGACTACAACCATATAGAGGCCGCTCATCCGTTTGCCCGTGGCAAGGTGTATCACCAGCATCACAAGACCGATGAGAAGCGTGGCAATTATCGCCGTCGGGACAAGTCCCGCGCCAGTGGTTATGCCAACCACGATTGCCCAGAACATATATATTGTATCCATTGGCTCCTTGACCGCTGTCCTGAATCGCACAATTGACAGCGCACCCACCATTCCAAGCGACAGCACTACGTTTGACGACACGGTTATTATCACAAGCGAAGTGACCATCGCCAGCAATATGAGCGACACGGCAAAGCTGCCGTTCCAGAGAGAACCTGAATATGTCACCCTGTAGATAAACACCACAAACAGGCTCAGCACACAGCTCAGAAGCAGCGCCGTCAGAAGCGAGCCAATGGTTATCTCGGAAAATTCCTCCAGAAACCTGTTCTTGATTATGTCTGTAAATTTATACATTATATCTTCTCCGAACCCTTTCTCTCATTTCTCGTGCATCGCCAGGCACATGGCGTATTTCGACACAGCCTCTCTTGACTTTGGAATCCCCTCCAGAAGCATCGCGGCAAAGGGAGGCGGAAACCCGTCGTACTTAAACTCAACGAGCGCCTCGTCCGGCTCGAAGACCGGGAACACAGCGAGCTCGCGGTTGAAAAAGTCAAGCGACCAGACGGGCGTTGACAGCTCAGCGTCCAGTGTCACACGCGTGTTGGACACATTCGAATAAAATGGCCATCGACGATAATCCACGATCACGGTAGGACGAAGTCCCCTTGACGCTCTCAGCGCGTCAAACTCCCGGCACAGTGGCGCATCTGCCTCCGCAGGTCCCCCCTGGGCAAGGCGTTCCGCCGTCTCACGGCTCACCCGCTGCGCGGTCTTGCGGCAGAGCTCACCCATTCGCTCTTTCTTCTCCAATATGATATAGCTGTCATCAAAATCATAGTACCTTATACGATATTTGCTCCGCTCCTTTACACCGTCAAGCTTCTCCCAGAAGGCGCTGTGCTCAGTGTCGTCGAAGTACAGGCTGCGTATCCAATAGCTGCCGTCAGCTCCGGCGTGCCCGTCCCGGTGAAGGGCGAGTGGAAGTCTGCGCTTTAAAAGCTCCAGACTTCCACGGCTTATCATGTACTTGTGCTCCTGACGGAACTGGTCTGTCACGAAGTCTCACCCCTCTCGTTGTCCTCTCCAGGCGTCGGGGGCATGCTGACAAAGCCACCCTCCCCCTCCATCCGCCCATAGGACACGTCCGTCTGCTGGTCACGCAGCAGGACATAATCAATAAGCTCGTCGCCGCAATAGAGATACAGCCTGTCCTCCCTTCCATCAAGGCCAAACGGCGCGTGTATGGAGCGGCTTGTGGTGAGCTCACTCTCTCCGGACAACAGCACAACGACGCTCTCCCCTGGCGCAAGTTCCCCCTCCGGGAGCGGAAACAGCGCAGGAAAGTCTGTGTCATCCGTAATCGCAAAGTCTGAAAGCTCCAAAGGGACGCTTGAAATGTTCCTCAGCTCCACATAGTCGTAGCATCGGCCATACGCCTGGGGGTACACGCTTTCATTTTCAGCAAGCACCTCCCATATGGCAAGCGGCCCTGCCGGCATAAGGCTGGAATAAAACTCAGCGCTGCCCTCAGGCGTGTTGGCATATCCGGGCGACGGGGACTGTGAGGTCCACTGCATGCCTGACTCCGAATCCATGTTAAAGGACACATCAGCCTCCTGCCGGCCATAGTCTATGCTGCTGGCCGTCACGCCAAGCGGCGTTGTCAAGGTCAGGGATTCGCCGTCGGCTGAGAGGGAAAAATTCGTGTGCAGAAACCCGTCCATCTCTCCGTCAAGCCCTGAGCAGAAGACTATAATGCGCTCTCCAGACCCAAGCTCAATGCTCGGGAATGTCCAGCCATAAGGGTCCTCAGGATCGTCGGAGAGGCCCCAACCGCAGAGATTTACTGTATCTGACCCATTGTTCGTGAGCTCCACCCAGTCATAAAAGTGGCCGTCAGGCGCAGCAAGTGTCGCATGGTTTGACGCCATGAACTCCGTCACCTCCACAGTTCTTTGCCCCCAGCCTATGCTGAGGCGATACGCCTCCCTGCCCTCCGGTGTATTTGCAAAACCTGGTGTGGCACACTCTGTTATGACCCAGGTCCCGTCCTCTTCAAGCGACTGTGACTGGTCCGTGGCCATCTTAAGTGTCTCTACAGCGTCGGCGATGCGGCCCTGGGGATCCTTCAGTGTCACAACCTCCCCGCCGTCCCTGGAAAGCCCGAACTGGGCGGCTCCCTCCAGTCCGCTTGAACACCACACTACAAGATATCCCCCCGCCTCCACAACTGTCCCCTGGGGAAACGTGAAGCGAACTGTCTGCATATCATCTGAGAGCGTATAGCCTCCGGCGTCCACAGGCTCTGAACCTGTATTCCACAGCTCCACCCAGTCGCAGCGGACACCATCGGCACGGGGATATGAACTGTTGGACGTCATGAGCTCAGATATCCGCAGGTCTGACACGCCCGGGTTATAGCCGTACGTCTCCGATACACCGGAGAGCTCGTTTGCCGTGCCGGGCGTCGGCGTCATGGATGTCGTCCATGTGCCATCCTCCAGGCGTATCTGTGACTCATTCTCGACCGTACTCACTGTAACCATCTCATCTGCCACGGCACCCTTGGGTGTCAGTAGACGGATATTCTCCCCTCCGGCACGTGAGATGCCAAAGGGCGCCGCGTCATCTCCCCCGTCCTTCCGGCAGTAAACCACGTAATACTCCCCTGCCGACAGCACTGTCCCCTCGGGAATTATATATCGCTTACCGGACCCGCCATCCGTGAGCTGCCAGAGTGAAATATCCTCCGACTCCGCCCCGCTGTTATATAGCTCCACAAAATCCCGAAGCTCCCCCGCAGCGTCAGAATACAGTGTGTTCCCCGCCAACACCTCATTTATTACCACCGGATACGGCTCCTTCGCCTCAACGGATATCCCCCACAGCCCCGCGCACAGCCCTACAAGTACGGCGGCTGAAATTATAATCGCTGCATAAACAATTCTCCGTCTTCTGTCCTCTGTCATTCGCGCCCCTGCCCGCCTCCGTCAGCTGCCAAAATATTTTTCGCGCTCCGCTTCCGACAGTCCCAGCTCATTGGATATACTGGCTATCAGTTCGCCGCAGCGGTCATGTCCCTCTATCTGTCTTCTGAGATACGCTATGTTCTGTTCCCATCCGGAGACCGAGAGCCCCCAGCGTACGTGATCCCGCTCCACCTCAGGCCTCAGCTCCTCCGCCAGACCTTCAAGCACCGAAATCACATTCTCCCGCGCCAGGACAGTGCTGCAAAGCTCACTCAGCCTCAGCAGGAACCGCTCCCGATAGGCCTCATTTTTCAGCACAGCTCTCGGCAATATACTGTGCTGCTGGCTGGAATCCAGAACCGCAGAGAAGCTGGCGCCGCTGTAAAAACCTAAATCCTGATCGTAAAAGCACAGCCGCCAGAGTCCATCCCCCTCCGTGCTGCGTATGTACCTGAGATTACCATATATGTCGTTATTATGTGTATATGCCTGTAATATCATCCAGTCCGTGAGGCTGTCGAGGTCCACCCTGTCGCTTATGTACTTCAAGCCCTCAGACGTGCTCGTGTCCAGACCGGAGACGGTCTTCAGCAGATTATACATACTCCCGTTCAGCGTTGGCGAGACGGTCACCGTCACGCTTTCCGGTGTCACAAAGCGGTGCGCCGCGTAGTAGTCGTCGGTGTACTGCTCTCTGATGGCGTAAATCCCCCAGTACTCCCCGTTTATGTACAGGATGACATAGCGCATATTCTGCACAAGTACGCTGTCTCCCGTCTGCATGGCCAGCGTTCCCGCAAGCTCGTCGCGTATAATCGCTGCATTGTAATCCTGCCCGGCCCGCAGGACAAGCGAGGAGTACTCAGCGACCTGGCCATCCCCGAAGACGTCATACATAAGATGCCCCTCATACCTGGACTTGAAGAGCAGCTTCAAGGATTTTTTATCGCATGTCTCACGGCTGCTCGCGCCAAACATTGCTATTCCGCAGTCTATGGAAAACGATGCGCCCTCCCCCTCATGCTCATACAGTGCCACACTGCCGGCTCTCTCCCAGTTCTGGTAGTAGTTTCTGTGATTGCCCTCGACGTAGATCCCCGTCTCGTCACTGAAAAGCCCGGCTGGTGCAGATACAAGGCTTACCACCGGGAGCGTGTGGTTCTCATTTATTATATAGCTCTCTGTGGCAATTTCGCTTGTGAGCCACCCTGAGGATACGCATATAGCTCTTATCACCGTGGTCTTCTCAAGATGCAGCGGCTCAGAATAGACAGAGGACGAGACGGTGGGGACATCGCCATTCAGCGTATAGTAGATCGTCCCGGGACCGATGAGAGACACGTCCACCGCGTCCACATCATTGTATATTCCTCCCGCTGCTGAAAACTCAGGCTCCGGGCAGACGGAGATATAGCCCTCACCGTTTGAAGATCCCGGAGTTGGCTTTGAAAAGACGCCGAATACGCCAGAGGAGAGGCGTCCATAGCTGCATCCGTCGGGGAGTTCCTCCACAGGGGTGTAATCCGCCGGCATCCCGCTGCTGTCAAACAGAATGAGGCTGTCCCCGCCGCTTGCCAGTGCGAAGCCGGCGCAGCTGCTGTCGGAGTCAGCAAGGCCGTCGTCGCCTGTGAGCCAGACGCAGAACACTGCCCCCGGGGCGAGCGTCACATCCGGCAGACAGTACCTGTCCCTCTCATCTGCATCGTCGGTAAGCGTATATCCGGAAAGCGTCACCCACTCGTCCGAGATGTTCCGAAGCTCCACCCAGTCGTAATATACACCGGCGCTGTAGGGAAGACAGCTGTCATTTTTCGACATAAGCTCGTTTATGACTATGGGGCCCTCTGATACGCGGGATTTCATGAAGTCCTCCCAGCCCTCCTCAGTGTTCGGAAAGGAGGGAGTTGAAGCAGACTTTTCGCTCCATTCCCCGCTTACTGCGTCAAGACTTATTGACTTATTTGAGGCAGTCTCCCCATATGAGACGCTGTCAAGCTCATTTCCAAGCGGGTCTGAAAGCGTCACTGTCCCGCCGTGCTTTGAAAGCCCGCTGCAGAATATAACAGCGCTCTCTCCAGGAGCGAGTGTCAGCGGCTCGAGGCGAGTCTTAAGTCCGTCTGTCCCGGTGGAGAGCCAGTAGTCCTCCAGGTTCCAGGACTCATCCCCTGAATTGGTGAGCTCCACCCAATCTGTAAAGCTCCCGTTCACATCGGGGATCGTTGCGCCGTTGACCGGCATAAGCTCTGTAATCCTGACCGGGCACTTTGTGTAACCGAGCGCGGCCCTCATCGCCTCGTACCCCTCCTGGTCATTTGAGTAGCCCGGTGTGGCGTACGCGTGTTCCGTCCAGTCTCCGTCCTCCAGAGCCCATGCGTGGTTACTGTTCATCTCACCGATTTCAATCGTGTCAAGCTCCGCCCCCGCGGGACTGAGAAGCCTGAATGTCTCTCCGGACCTGGATATGCCGAAGGGCGCACAGTCCTCAGTCTCGGCATTCTCCTCACACCAGAGTACAAAATATCCCTCTCCCGATATCGCCGATGGAGGGAATGTATATAATATTCTGCCATCGGCATCCGCTATGGAGTATCCCTCCAGCTGAATTGCCTCGGATGAACTGTTATAAAGCTCCAGATAGTCACTGAAAAGGCCGGTGCTCCCGCGGTAGAGACTGTTTGACGTGAGCGCCTCGCTGAAGCAGAGCGGGGAGTCGCCCCCGTTTGCGAGGCTCCATTCTGTAAAACCATCCTTGGTGTTGGGGTAGCCAGGGGTGGCGTACTCCCCCAGAGACCAGGTTCCATCCGAACCTCTGACAAGTGGGACATCCTCCGGAGCAGCTATGGTGACTGCCTCATCCTGAACCTCTCCATATCTGTCCACGAGACGTACAGTCTCTCCCCCGGCTTTGGAAAGTCCCAGCTTCGCGTAATTCTCCGCAGAGGCGTCTGCCGAACAATATACTACCAGATACCCGCCGCCCGCCACCACACTCCCGGATGGAAAGATGTATTTTACAGTTCTGTCGCTGTCCGTGAGGCCGTAGCCCGTCAAATCCACAGGACTGTCGGAGCTGTTATAAAGCTCTATATAGTCGCAGCACAGTCCGTCTGCATTCGGGTAGGAGTGGTTCGAGGTGAGCATCTCGCTGAATTGAACCGGAAAGTTGCCGCTGTTCTCAGCTGCAGCACTGTTTGCGCCTGAGAAAAGCGCCAGTGACAGCGCAAAAAGCGCCGCCACTGCCGCCGTAAGTTTAATCTCCGCTCGCTCCGTCAGCTTCATGCTCTCCTTATCTCCCGTTTTTTCATCCATGTGCAGATCCCGTGAGTGTTCTTCTATCCCTTTTCTATCCCAATTTTGAACCGCAGCGGGGACAGAACCTGGGGGTACCCTCAAGTCTCGCTCCGCAGGCCTGGCAGAAAAGCGCTCCCGCAGCAGCCGGAGCGGGTACGCTGCCGGCAACGGCAGCCGTCTTTTTTCCTGTTTTCCTCCCGGGAGCCATCCGCGCCTTCACGCCGCCCGGAACGCGTTTTGAGAGAATATGAAAGGCTATGAGCAGCGCCAGAAGCAGCAGAACCGCCACAGCGGCGAATATGCCCCCCTTAAGCAGCGTCCGGAGCCTTTCCAGACGAAGAAGCTGCTCAGTGGCCTCCGGTATTGACTTCATCGCCAGATCGATAAACGTTGTGGACATTACCTCGCTTCGAACTTCCCGGACGGCGCTCCAGCACACGCCGCACCATGCGGCCGCTGCCGTCATTGCCAACCCCAGAAAGATATATCGGCAGACCCATCTGGCAGTTTTCATTTCTTCTCCCCCTTGCGCCAGAAAATAAGCGCGTAGCCAATCACGAGCAGCCCAACCACGGCCACCCCAATCATGATCCATGGCTTATCCGCAGAGACAAGCTTCTCTGCCGTTGTCCTGCTGTCCTCCGCATCCGCCGACCCGTCAAAAAGGTCAGCTGCGCTCCCGCCGCGGTACACTGTGGCCGTATAGAGGCTCTCGTTCCCAAGCGCATCCGCGGCAACCACCGTTATGACGTTCGCGCCCTCGTCAAGCTTCAATGTCTCCGTGAATATGCCGTTGCTGTCCTGCTCTGTCCTCTTGCCGTTGACCGTCACGTTCTCGCAGTCCAGCGCCCTGCCGCTGAGTACAAGCTCCGCCCGGTCCACAGTCATCCCGTCATAGCTCTGACTCATCGTCAGGCGCGGGGGTGTCCTGTCCACAAATATCTCCCTGTCAACGCGCCATGTCACCCCGTCCGGGTCCTCGTAAAGCAATGTGAAGTCGTTCCATCCGTCCTCCAGGGTAGCGGCTATTGTACCGGTTCCGTCAAGGGTTATGGACCCTGTCTCGCCGTTTATTGTAACCGATGCCGCCTGATTCGAATAGTCCCGGTAGGCAAATGTGTATTCTACAGTGTTTATCGCAGTGTCTTCCGGGAGATCCACCCTGTAATCGTCAAGACGAACTGTCCTCGCGACGGGACTTGACGTCACACCGTTTATTTTCATTGCAACCTCTACAGACAGCTCTGAAACCGACGGGTCATAGGACATGCCGGCGCTCCCGGCCGCAGACGTCTCATATGTGTCAAAATATGTCGGCTCATCCTCCCCATCCTCAAAGAGCGCCACTGTCACGCCCTCAAAGCGCCACCCGGTGCTCTGCCACGCCGCCTCGAGCAGTGACTCCTCCGGATAGACAGTGAGGTAAAAATCTCCCGCGCGGCTGTCCGCATCGATGTTTTCATAAGCGAACGGCTCCGTAAAGGCAAAATCCATCATATCCGCTCCGTCCACCGTCTGCCAGACAGTGAGCTTGAGGAAATACCCATCGTAAGTGGAGAGGACGGAGAGATTCACATTTCTCTGCACCTCGCTTCCGAAGTTTGCCGTCCCCTCAGCAAGCTCCTTCTCGACGCCGTTATACTCCGTAACAGCACTCACCTTATATGAGTACCAGCCGTTTTCCGCTCCCTGGACGAGAAAGCTCACCTGCATAGTGCTGCCCTCCGGCTCACCCCTCGTAAAGCTCTCTATGGAGAATCCCTCATAATAGTTATGCACTGTTATCTCAACCGTCTCATTTGTTCCCTCGTCGTAACGGGCACGCCAGACGCCCGACTGGGCATTCTCTATGAAATAGAAAAGGCTGTTTTCTGAAATGACGGTCGATGTTCCCTCCATATCCACATAAGGGTCATACTCGCTTCCGCCTGGAGCTATGAAAACTATCTGCGGCTGCTGCACGTCCCACGTCACCCAGATAACGATATCGCGGCTGGTATCAAGCTCAACAATCTCCTCCTCATAGTCAGCCATCGCAGAAGCAGATGGCAGCGCCGCCATCAGCGCAAGCAGCACAGCTGCCATCAGCATAGCCGCCATCAGCGGAGTTAATCTTCTAATCCGTCCCATAACCGCCCTCCATCAAAAGAGATACATATCAAGGCCAGTTGCCCTGGTGACAAACACATGGACTCCCGCGTATTCGCCCGAATTGCGTGTTCCCCTCACTATGGCCGAAAACTGAAGGTCGCCGGATGTGTTCTTATATACTCCAAACAGTACGTTGCCCTGCAGCTCAAGCTCTGCGTGCAGCAGCCACCAGCCCACATCAAAGCTCGCCTTGCCGCCGATTGTTATGCCGCTGAACGGATATCCAAGCGTCGCCTCCCCGGAACCTTCTATGTCCACGTGGAGATTTGCCGTGTCCCAGGGGCTGCCCACCGTGGCTTTGACACTGAGACCATACTGATCCTCATCCACAAAGCCTATGAGCTTGTTCGTGTAGTCAAAGCACCCCAGAGACACCTCGCAGGAGCCCAGGTCCAGCACGGTCAGGAGCTTCACATCGGCCTCAAAGTCCATCTTGAACTCCTTCAGCGTCATTGACAGCTCACAGTCGTCGAGACTTGCAAGGGCAACCTCCTCCTTGTCGTTTATCACCTTTGCTATCTCAGGAAGATATGCGTTCAGGCTGGCGGCGTCCACACCGAATTTAACCTTGACGGTTGTCCCCAGGACATTCGACAGTGTCGATTCGTCAGACTCATACTTGCTGAAGCCCGACAGCTCCAGGCCGAAGTCACGCATGCTCACTGGAACGGGCTTCGAGACCAGTGTCACCCTGGTGCCGCCCGTTGTAAGGCCAATGCCGTCGAATTTCCCATCCTTCACCTCGAAGTTCATGGACAGGCTGTCCATCCCGCCGGCTATGGCCTTGAACTTGACTTTTCCCTCCAGACTGTAGTCGTTTGAGAGTGTGTCAGCCTTCACCTTTATCCCCGCCAGCTTCATCGGCACGGAGACGAAGTTGAATTCCTTCCCCTTATCAGTGCTGTAATCTATATCCGCCTTAAAGCCGATGCTGGTCGCGCCGAAAAGCATGTCAGTGTCCAGGTTGAACTTCATGTTCTCCCCAAGCTTCAGGTTACTCACCAGCTGATCCTGGAACGGCAGCTGCCAATGCAGATTTGCCGCCTGCACGCTGGCCATATCCGGGTAGATCGAAACTGTGGAGGTCTCGACTGCCAGGAGCCGCAGCGGAAGCGTGCAGCTGTATGATATCCTGTCGACAGGAAAATCCGTGTACTCCCCGGGCTTGTACGGGTCTGAGTAGATGAAAAAGCTGCCAAGCGGCCCAAAATCCACCCCGAGGCTGTACTTAGCCATTGTCTTAGCAAGGCCCATAGCCGTGTTCTCGCTGTAGGATATGTACGCGCCGCTTTCGTCCGTCACCAGCAGCCTTCCCGCGCTCTCGTAGCCCGATTCAAATACCACGTCTCCCTTGAAAAACAGCCAGTCGTTCAGCGCCACATTTCCCGAGAGCACCGTTCTCCCGCTGCTGTCCACGCTTGAGGAGAGGGCTGTGAAGTTGTAATCCCCGAAGCGGAAATTCTTCTCCCCCTCGGACACTGCCACCGTAAGCTCATCTTCAATCTTAAAGCTGTCTCCCCCAACCGAGACCTCAAGGTCGTATGTCCCCACGCTGATCTCCGAGGGGATGGTCACACTGTAGCTGTTTTCGTCCACATAGGCCGCCTCAAGCTCATACCTGACGCTTCCCGTTATGCGGACCGTGATCTCATCATCCTCCGCAAACCCCTTGCCCCGGAGCCTTATTGTCTGGGCTTTTGAGGACTTATAGAGAAACTTTGTTGAAAATCCGTACACTGACCGCCCGACCGTGTCCACCTCAACCCCGCTGTCCAGATAGCTATCGGGTGCAGTCAGATAGTATTCCTTCTCCGCCCCTCCCAGCTCTCCCTCCAGCTCCAGCTCCAGAACCCGTCGGTTCTTTGTGGTGTTTACGGCTGTGTAGCTCAGGACGTACTGATTATCAAGCTGGTTATGTATGAAGCTGTAGAAATTGGCCAGCTCCTCATCCCCGCGCACGTAGAGGAAGCTCCCGTTTCCGTAGGAGGCAATCTTCTCAAGGTAGTCCGTGTCCACACTGCTGCCAAGTCCCATGGTGTACACCGTTATACCCTTCTCCGCCGCCATTGCGCCTATTCTCTCGCGCATGTCGCTGTCGGATGGGGAATTTCCGTCCTGCCCGTCCGTCATGGCAATAATAATATTATTCACGTTTACATCATATGTCAGAAGATCCCCGCAGTACAGCAACGACTGGTAGAGAGCTGTGCCTCCGCTGGCATAGATTCTGTCGGCGTAGCCGGCCACGGTCCCCGGGTCTGAAGAAAATGGCTCCACGAACTCTATCCCGCTTGAAAAGCCGACAACGCTCACCTCCTCGCCCTCACCCATATCATTGGCAAACGCCTCTATCGCGTTCTTGAGGCTGTCCACGCTGCCGGACATACTGCCGGATACGTCGCACAGGAGTATTATGCGCGACCGCTGAAAGGTAAGCTCCTTCAGCTCATAGTCCTCAATTGAATTTCCGCAGTCGTAAACTATGAGGTGTTCAGCCAGCTCATCCCGGCTGAACCTGCTCGACTGGATCTGCACCCGCGCCGACACCTGCGGGAACTCCTCAGGGTTTATAACCCCTATATTAAGAAGGGCGGAACCCTGGCTTACCGTATTTATCATCCTGTCCCGGAAGCTCGTCCGCAGACTGGCATCTTCATCCGTGTTATCGTCCAGAGCCTGAGTTACGACATAGACAGCTGCTGAGGCCTCCGCGTCCCCGGTCACTGCGTCCCGGTTCCACAGGAGTCTGTCGGATGTGAGGCCATAGGGCAGCGCATTGGCAAGTGCCTCGTCGACGTACACGTCGACATTCTTGACCTCCGCAGAATCGGCAGTACCCTGAACAACGGCGGCCATGCTGGTCATCGGCGTTCTATAGCCCTCATTCCCACTGGCAGATGCTGAGGCAAGCGCATCCTGAAGGTACGCGTCCGACTGATCCTCGTTCCCTAAGAAGCTCTCGAGCTTTGAGAGCGCAAGATAGCACTGACTGCGCAGAGCCTCCTCGCCGCTCTCAGCCTCCGTCAGAAGATCCGTCCTCATAGCCCATAGTGCCGGGCTCTCAAGCTGTTCTTCAAGCTCTTCAATCTTAAGGCGGTATGCCGTGTAATCGTCCTCAGAGATCTCGTCCTCCGACGCGTCAAGCGCGTCAAGGCACGCGTCAATGACGTCCTCCAGCTCACCGCTGTGCGTCTGCGTATAGCTCTCACGGAAGTCCTTCTCCGTCACCTGTCCCTGTGTGTAGAGCTCCGCTAATATAATCAGCTCCTCTGGGCTTACGTACCTGTCCGCACTGTCCGCTATGGCGGCATAGTCGCCGACCATTATATAGCCCTTCGTCCTCGCAGCCCTCAGCTCCCTGTTTGCCTGGAACGACGCACGGCCCATCGCGTCCTCCAGCGACTTGAGAGAGGCGCTGACGATCTCCTGATCCGCAAGATACCCGGAAGTAAAATTGCTAAACTCCCGGTTCAGCGCTCTCGCGCTCTCAGAGGCGCTGCCTACACGCTGGCCGTAATCATCTATCGTCTCCTCAAGGAGCTCCCTTATAAGCGCAATCGTCTCCTCCCGGTCCACCGTAGTCGTCTCTCCAGCTGAGAGTCCGTATTCAGAAGGATCTTCGCCAAGATCCGTAAGATAGCGGATGAGTGCGTCGGAGCCGGTCACGGCAGACTCAGCAAGAAGCGCTGCAGCCTCGGCCTCATCCCCAGCCGGATCTTCTAGCGACGCATAGAGCTGGGAAGCGAGCTGGTCGTTTCCCTGCAGCAGCGCACATCTTGCGCGCGCAAGCAACAGCTCTTCACTCACAGTCCTCTGGGACAGGGCATCAAGAAGCTCCTCCGCCTCTGCATAGTCCCCGTCGAGCATTGTCCGACAGGCTATGGCAAGAGTCACCGAGTAATCCTCTTCAGCAACCTGGTCCCCCTGCGCGTCCGCCTCCTCCGACGGAATACGGAACGCCAGAACGGCCACTGCCGCCATGACCACTCCTATCACAACCATCTCCCACCGGAAGCACCGCCGCACCACTGCTATTGCCACAAGCGCGGCAAGCGTTATTGCAAGGGGTATCAAAATCTGTAACTGAATACTCAATCCGCTCACCTCAACCCACTCTCTGTCTCTCCTGCCCGGGGGACAGTCAGCGTCTCTCCCCCGGCACAGTTAAAGTTTACCATGCCTACGCTTAAAATGCAAGCGCACTGTATGGCTTATGAATCCAATGCGGAATCTGGCAAAAGTCTTTTCATATTGGGGAATGCCCTCCCGCATATTTTCAATCTCTCATCACTTGAAGCCTTCACATCATTTCAGACCGCTGCTCCGGATACTTGGCAAATATCTGCTGTTCCAGATTATACGAGCTGTTGAACTGATCGTACAGCAGGTGAAAGGACAGGAGCCAGATAAACCACAGTCCCAACACCGGTAAAAGCAGCAGCGACCACGGGAGCAGCAGCACTCCCACCCCCCACCAGAGGACATTCACCGCCGCTACACCCAGCACCCGCCAGAAATACCGTTTCAGGAACAGAAGCATGTTTTTGAGCCGCACAGAGTTCCTCATATCAAACAGAACCAGCTGCGGCCAGAACAGCAGAAAAACCACTGTTGAGATGGCGAAGCTCACCGCCAGTGTTGCCAGGGCTCCCACTGATCCGCTGTCCTCCACGCTGAGCATCAGCAGTCCCAGATATAGCACTGACCCCACGATGAGGCAGAAAACCACACCCGGAAACAGGGAGCAGCGCGCGTCCTGCCTCATTGCGCGCCCGTAACAATACTTCCAGTCATCCCAGCTCCCGCGCAGAGAACGGAATATAAGGTCCACAAGGCAGGATATGACGGGCCCCGCTATGAGCCCTCCCAACACGCACGCGGCGCCTAAAATCAGCAGACTGGATGTACCGATGGCGAAGTACACCCCCATGCCAAAGGGCACAAGCGAGAGAACCGTCACCAGGTTCCCCGCTAAAAACGCCTTCCATCTTCTGCGCAAAACCTTTTTCAGGCGTCCTATTCCCCTGCCCAGCGCAGCCGAATTATCATCCATAGCCGCATCTATTCCTCCGCCCTGTAATGAATGGCCGCGAGGAAATCCTGAAAAAGCTCCCCCGCAGGATATTCAGGTGTAAAGTCTGCTCTCACCATCAGCTCCACGCTCAGCGAGTAATAGCCAAACGTCAGAAGACCTATATACCCGCAGCCGTACGGGCTCTCATCTGTCGGAACCAGTGACCAGCAGCTGTACTCATGTCCCCCGTACGAAGCATCCTCCAGCGCCGTCATGGTGTAATGCTGCTCCTCCATAGCCCTCCACTGTTCCCTTGTGGAGGCGGCCTCGCTCTCTGTTTTGCAGTTCTGGAGCAGAACAAATACCTGCAGGTCATAGAGATCCCCGGTCACACCCTCCGAGTTCTCGTATTCCGTTTTCTCACCCGCCGACCACGCCGCATAGCTTATGCCACTCATGGCCAGCGCGTCGCTCTGCTCCAGCAGCTCCAGCCCTTCCACCGGCTCTATACCAAGCTTGATCCCCACATCCACCCAGCTGTCCTGCCAGGGCATACCGTCTATATCCCTGTCCGGAAGCGGGCCGCATCCGGTCAGCAGCAGGATCACTCCCACCATCACCACAGCTGCCAGAGTTTTCATTCGATTCCGTCGTCCCATCCTGTCGCCCCCTCAGTTAAAATCTGCCACAGCTCCTCATAATCCGCGTAATACTCCAGATCCTCGGTGTCATAGTATCCGCGCCGTCCTATATACATGTTTTCCAAACTTGCAGCTGTCTCCTCAGACAGCGGAAGGCCACTTAGTACAGGACAGTCACCCCACCGCAGGGCTCGTCCGTCCACTGAAAAATCATCTGACTCCGGCAATGCCCCATCCTGATCAGCCAGCGCCTGAAAACGTATCTGGAACCACGCCGGATCCTCCATTATGAAAAAGTGCGTCTCGCCGGCTATTATATCCGCCTCCAGGCGTACCAGTGCCGCAGTTCCATAGGAAAGCTGCGCCTCAAGGTCAATGCCCTCCCCGGTGATAAACTGCGATACGGACACCTCAACCGTCCCATCACCGTTGAGATCACTGGCCAACGGCTCCAGAGCCGTCTCCAGCTCCTTCAGCGACTCGTCGTCTATTCCCGTGGATGTTATGACGCCGATGGTGTAGTCCGGCTGCACAACACCTATCCCGAACGCGGCCCTTATGAAGTACACAATCGCTATAACTGCCACGACGCCAAACACAAGCCACCATTTGTTATACGCAAACCAGTTCTGTATCTTTTCCTTCCTGGTATACTGCCACTCGCCCCGCGGCAGATACTTGCGGTCCTTGAATTCATCCCTGTCCATTTATACCGCCTTTCGCCATCCGGCCACAGCTCGATCGAAAAGATTACACGTTCCTGCCACGTGGGCCACCGGCCCGGGATTATGATACTCCTTTTTTCATAGCTTGTAAAGCTTTTTTCGACGTCTGTCCATGTGGCATGCGCAGCAGCAGATCCGGGCTCACAGCCGCAACCTCGGGCTTTCCTGCGGCTTTCCTGCGACTCTCCTGCGTTTGTCCTGACGATTGGTGGACCAATTAAATTTTTCAAAAAAGGTAAAACAGGGCTTGCATTTTTTCCTGGATGGTGCTATTATAGGAAAGCGCTGAAAGACGTGCGCCTGTAGCTCAGCTGGATAGAGTGCGCGGCTACGAACCGTGAGACCGGGGG
>CAYPMJ010000040.1:0-15786 GCA_964411785.1 uncultured Oscillospiraceae bacterium | reverse complement strand
CTGTCTGCTCTGTCTGTTCTATATCGCGCGTGGCCTCCTCCAGCGTTTGTGCTTCATTCCCACACCCAGACAGCAGCATGACAAGAACAAGATAAAATAATAAAACCGTTTTACCTGCTTTATACACGTTCATACACCTCCATAGTGATTTTCTCATGGGAGTATCCGGGAAAATCTTCTGTTTCCACTAACCTCCATCTGTCTTCAGTAAGCCTGATTTCAAAAAAAGTATCACCAGGATACACCCTGTTCCATTTGAATATGATTATTTTCTCAACCAGCTGCACATATGGCGTCACTGACTTGTCTTCCACAAAGCAGAAATCTCCCGGCAGAGCCTTACTCATAAAATCCTCAGAAACGTTTAAATGATCTCCGGAGTTTTCGCCAAACTGCTTTGCACTATACTCGTCCATCCACAACCTTCCGCCTGACGTCAGTTTTAAAATTCGTTCTCTGAGAACTCTGTCCTGACTCTGCCTTCTGTGGTTGAACATCATACCGTTTCTATCATCAACTGCAGCGAGAACAATCATTGTTATATCCGCCTTTCTACTTTCACTCTCTGTACATTGTACATATATTGTACATATGCTATTGTACATATGCTATTACGCCATGGAGCGAAGCGAAATGGTATAATTGGCCATGCGCTTTAAGCGCGGCCTTAAATTAAGTATAATAGCCGCTCTGCGGCTATTATGCCATGAAGCGAAGCGACATGGCATAATTGGCCATGCGCTTAAAAGCGCGGCCTTAAATATGTATAATAGCCGCTCTGTGGCTATTATACCATATCTGAACCTGGAAGAAAAGTATATGTGATTATTTCGTTTCTTTTTTCTACATTTTAAAGTAAGGTGGAGTTCTTTCTTCGGTGTCTTGCAATCGGAGTAAAATGTTGGTATAATGTATTCACTTGCGCTTTATGGGGGATTTTTTATGGTATGCCAGGTTTTGTCCTTTGGTATCTCTGGAATTGATGGATTTGTTGTGTCAGTGGAGTGCTCTATTTCTTCAGGTCTTCCATCCTTTGAGGTGGTCGGGCTGCCTGACGCAGCCGTCCGCGAATCCCGTGAACGTGTCAGAGCCGCTGCAAAAAGCTGTGGTCTCAGCTTCCCTGTATCAAGGGTCACCATCAATCTGGCCCCTGCCGACAGGAAAAAGGCTGGCTCCCTCTATGATCTACCCATCTTTCTTTCCATTCTGAGCTCTTCAGGCGTTATTGCTCCCCTAGGCAATGACTGTGCTTTCGCGGGAGAGCTCTCACTCACCGGAGAGCTTCGCCCAGTGCCTGGTATACTCTCTATGGCTCTGCGGGCTGAACGAGCCGGAATAAAAAAACTTTTCATCCCGGCAGAGAACTGCGACGAGGCGTGCTTCTCCGGCGGGGTCGACGTATATCCGGTAGGTCATGTCTCGGAACTTCTCGCACATCTAAGCGGCGAAAAATTAATTCCCCTGGCCAAAAGCAGTGATAACAGCACTCCCCCGGTATATGATGTCGATTTTTCCGAGGTCAAGGGCCAGGAAAATGTGAAACGTGCGCTGGAGATTGCTGCTGCAGGAGGACATAACATCCTTCTTATTGGTCCGCCTGGAGCTGGTAAAAGTATGCTGGCAAAGCGTTTGCCCACCATTCTGCCGGAAATGACCAAGGACGAAAAGCTTGAAACCACTGCTATATACTCCGTGGCCGGGCGGACTATATCTGGTACACATATTCTTTCAGAGCGCCCCTTCCGATCTCCTCATCACACACTCACACACTCAGCGATGGCCGGTGGGGCTATGCTGATGCCAGGAGAGATAAGCCTTGCACACAACGGTGTTCTGTTTCTGGATGAATTGCCGGAGTTTCACAGGGATGTGATTGAGGCGCTCCGTCAGCCAATGGAGGACGGGCAGGTTACTATATCACGGGCTCAAGGGTCTGTTGTATATCCGAGCCGCTTTATGCTGGTCTGTGCTATGAACCCTTGCAAGTGCGGCTGGTTTGGACACTCCTCAGGCCGCTGCACCTGTTCCGAATCTTCAGTGGCTGCGTACCGTAACAAGGTATCCGGACCATTGCTGGACCGGATAGATATGCATATTGAGGTTCCAGCGCTTGAGTATGAGGAACTCAAAAACCGTTCGCCCGCAGAACGCTCAGAATCGATCAGAGAACGCGTGAACAGAGCGCGTGTGCTCCAGCAGAAACGCTATGCCGGACTTACCGCTTCCTGCAATGCGCAGGTGAATTCGGACACGCTTCACCGGTTTTGCACTCTGTCGGCACAATGTGAAAAACTAATGCGCGGGGCGTTTGACAAGCTTGGACTTACCGCCAGATCCTACGATAGAATTCTCCGGGTAGCCAGAACCATCGCCGACCTGGAGGGCTGTGCTGACCTGACACCCAGCCACCTGGCGGAAGCTATCCAATACAGAAGCTACGATTTCAAGCAAGGACACGTCTGATATTAAGGAGGAGCAATTTTGGAAGATATCATTCTGTTAAAAGTCGGTGAGCTGGTCCTGAAGGGCCTGAACCGCCGTTTTTTTGAGGACCGGCTTGTAGTAAATCTAAGGCGTAAACTGCAGCGCTTCGGATGTTTTAAAATTTACACCGTTCAGTCTACTATTTATGTTGAACCTCAGAACAGTGAATGTGATATGGACAATGCTTTCGATGCAGCGCAGAAAACTTTTGGGGCTGTTGCTGTAATGCGTGCCGCTGCCTGTTCCAAAGACCCGGACGCAATATTTGAAACCGCTAAACGATATCTGGCTGACGACTTCGCAAAAGCTAAGTCCTTTAAAGTCGAATCAAAGCGTTCAGACAAGTCTTTCCCCATGACAAGCATAGAGCTATCTCGGTATGTAGGTGGTCTTTTGTCAGAGGCATATCCTGATGTCAAAGTCGACGTACACGATCCGGAGCTCACAGTAAACGTCGAGATCCGGGATCTGGCGGCATATGTTCACGGCGCACCGTCTCCAGGCGCGGGTGGGATGCCTGTAGGGACCAATGGCAGCGCTGTCTCTCTCCTCTCCGGAGGTATTGACAGTCCCGTCTCCACATGGATGACAGCAAAACGTGGTGTCCACATAATTCCCATCCATTTTTTCTCCTTCCCCTATACCTCACAGCTTGCAAAGGATAAAGTTGTTGAATTAGGGCGAAGATTGTCCCCTTGGTGCGGACGGATGACGCTGGAGGTTGTCCCATTTACTGCTATTCAGGAAGAAATACGGGACAGCTGCCCTGAGGAGTATTTCACCGTGCTGATGCGGCGCTTTATGATGCGCATTGCGGAAAGGGTTGCCATTATGAACGGCTGTGGTGCAGTAGTTACTGGCGAAAGCCTGGGACAGGTGGCCAGCCAGACCATGGAGGCAATGGCTGTTACTGAGGAATGTGTGTCACTGCCTGTACTCAGGCCATTGGTCTGTATGGATAAAACGGAAATCGTGGAGCGGGCAAGGGCCATAGGCACCTTTGACACTTCAATTCTCCCATATGAGGACTGCTGTACGGTGTTCACTCCACGGCATCCACGCACGAAGCCTAAGATAGCAGATGTTTTGCTGGCCGAACGCCCGCTTGAAGTAGAGCGGCTTGTGGATGAGGCTGTTCAGAATATTGAGCACATTAAATTATCATAGAAAGGAAACATGGCCAAATGAGCCACACTGCTGAAATTCTTTCCGTCGGTACGGAGCTGCTGTTAGGAAACATTACGAACACCGATGCCCAGGATATATCGCAGGCACTCTCTGAGCTTGGTATTAACGTCTATTACCAGACAGTGGTCGGCGACAATCCGGACAGGCTCCGGAAAGCCGTAGAAATTGCCAGAGGCCGTGCGGATATCCTCATAACTACCGGGGGACTGGGACCAACTTATGACGATCTGACTAAGCAAACTCTGTCGGAGGTGTTTGGAAAACAACTCATCTTCGATGAGGCTGCAGCGGAAGAAATGCGGAAATACTTTAAAAAAAACCTCCGGCACTTAACTATAACAGAGAACAACTACCGTCAGGTGGAGCTGCCGGACGGCTGCACAGTCTTCCACAATTCCTGCGGAACAGCGCCAGGATGTGCTTTTGAGGCTGATGGAGTTCATGTATTGATGCTCCCTGGTCCCCCCAGGGAATGCAGAGCGATGCTGCGTGAAAGTGTTATACCATACCTTGCGCGGCTGTCCGACGCGGTACTCTATTCCCATAACATCCATATATTTGGTATGGGCGAGTCAATGGTTGAAGAAAGATTGCGGCCGCTCATGTTGAGACTACAAAACCCAACTCTTGCTCCCTACGCTGGTACTGGAGAGGTTCGTCTGCGTTTGACAGCGAGGGCTTCGACCAAAGAAGCTGCGGATGAGCTGTGCCGTCCCTGTCTTGAGGAAATCCGCTCCGTGTTGGGCGATGTTATATACGGAGTTGACACTGATTCGCTGGAAAACACCGTTCTCGGCCTTTTGAAGGAACGTGGCTTTACGTTGGCCTCGGCTGAAAGCTGTACTGGTGGACTTGTCGCCAAACGGCTGACGGATATCCCCGGTTCTTCCGCTGTTTTCAGAGGTGCTGCCGTGACATATGCAACAGATACTAAATCAACCCTTCTGGGGGTTGATCAGACACTGCTTATGGAAAAAGGACCTGTCTGCCGGGATGTGGCATGTCAGATGGCTGAGGGTGCACGACGGGTATTCAAATCTGATCTGGCTGTTGGGATCACTGGTATTGCTGGTCCCGCCACAGACGGCTTCGCCGAGGAGGTAGGACTTGTCTACACTGCCCTTGCCGCGGAAGGCACGACATACTGCCGTGAACTGCACCTCGGCACAGACCGGAACCGTGTCCGCACAGCCGCATCAAACAACGCTTTCGATATGATAAGGCGTCACCTGACAGGACTCCCTGTAATAATATAATAGGGTCATATCACTGCAAGTGGTTGATTTTTGAGATAAATGGCGTGTAATAGTAGTAGGAAATAGTATCATAAAAGGAGCATTCCTGTAATCTGTAAACTGAGCCATATGAAAAAAGGGTAAAAAAACGTATTGCAGTTTTTCCATATATAAAAGCTCCCCCACGTCATTAAAACCGACGTGGGGGAATTCTCTGCTTTAGTCGTCAGGGTTATAGGGTTTCGCTGACGCGATAAACACACCTGAACCAGCCTTGAATCCTACGTTGAAGACTAGCGCCTCACCAAGATCTCGAAGACGGAAATATTTGTCACCGTTGCCATGGCTGTCCGGAATGGAGATTATATTCATTACAAACAGGTTTCCGTCTATGTAGATGTTGGTTGTCTCACTGGTATACGCACGGGAGATTCTGGCCCGGGTCAAGGACTATTTTTTACTGCCGCCTCCAGGTGGAGCCGCAGTTCCTGGGCGAGCCGATTCCCGTCTCCGGCGATGGGAATCTTAGCAACGGATAAGGAAAATCCGCCGGTTCCGAGAAGGCAGGATCAGCCGCCGAATTCGATCTGGTGCTTTACATGGCGCTCGAATAAATAGACATACGCCGCGCCCAGCACAAGAATCCAAAGCAGCTGAATTCCGATCATCGGATAGGGCGCGTGACCCGTGAGGGCTTTCACGGGCACGTCGTAGACATAGGGAAGGGGCGTGTAGTATACCAGCTGCTTCAAGTGGGAAAACAGAAGATCACTGGGGATCAGCCTCCCGCCCAACAGCATCAGCAGGGAATAAATCACATCCCGGAACCGCGTGATATCGTGAAACCACACGGCGAAGCACCCGATGATCGCTTGAATGAGATACAGAATGGTAAAGCCCAAAAGGACGGAGAGTAACCCGATGCAAAGCCCCGTCCACGCCATTCTCTGGCCCAACAGGCAGGACGCCCCGAAAATGAGAATCAGATTGCACAATAGTCGGATGGCGGTCAGGGCCAGAGTATCCAGGAAGCTGGAGAGGATATAGCTGTTGGGGCGCAGAAGATATGGAATAATGGCCCCGGAATTGATCGCCTCCATGTGGAAATACGCGATCGATTGCGCGGCGTCGACGGACAGCGCGACAATATTGATTACGATATAGTATAAGGTGATTTCATCGGCGTTGACCTTGGCCGAATGCAAAAAAACCGCCCGGAACACAACGTAATACAGGCATGATTTTATGAAAATCAAGAAGAAGGACATGAAAAAATCGGCCTGAAACCATTTCTCTTCCTTGATTTTCAACTGCATTCCGCGAAGATATCCGTTGCTAATTTGCAGATTCATACCTTCTCCTTCCCGCCCTCCACAGCAGCCGGACAAGGCCCACGATCAGAACCGCCAGCACAGCGAGTGCCAAAAACGACCACTGCGGTGCGCCGCCCGCAGCCAGCTCGGCGGGGATCGTCCGCATAAAAGCGACAGGAACTATGTAGGTAAAAAACAGAACGATTTTCCTGCTGAAAAAAATCAGAGGATACTGGGAGACAGAAAATACGGTTTCCAGGATGTCCGCGTAGCTGTCAACCCGCTTGACCCAAAAGCATAGCGTATAGACGGCAATGACTATCAGCTCCACCAGGATGGTTGCGGCAATGCAGAGGAGCGTCCCCAGTATGGCCCGTCCTAGGTTCCGAATGCCGGCATGGAACACGACAAGCAGAAACCCGATAGGGAAGGTGACGAGCAGCCGCAGAAAATTCGCCCGTTCCAACAGGATTAAAAGGATTGCGCCACAGGGCTTGACAAGATAGTTGTCCAGGGTTCCGTCCACTACATGGTTTTGGATATCCCATGCGCCGACAAAGAGATTGGACACGGCGGAAGAGATCAGGGAATATCCCATAAAGAGCCGCAGGGACTGCGCCGTCCAACCGATCAGATTCAAGTCCATCTCCAGCAGGGACGTCCAAAACAGCCAGATCGAAAACACGTCCATCAGGGTATCAACGATGACCAACAGTCCGTTTGCCCTGTAAGTAAAGTTCTTTTTGAGGGAAAGCCCCACATATTTAGCGATAATACGCATATAGAATATCCTCCAGCCTCGGCGGCTCCTGCTTGAGCACCTGATAGGGACGGGACTGAATCTCCGCCCGCAGCTGCGCCGTGCGGTCAGACGGCAGGAGATACCGGTTGCAGTGGTTGTCCCGTTCCACGAACTGGACGCCCTCGGGAACAGGGTCAAGGGTTATGTCGGTGATCAGGATGCTTTGGCGGGAAAGCATGGCTTCGAATTCGTCGTTTGTGATATCCATAACCTTCTCGCCCTCGCAGATCATTAAAATCCTGCTGCAAAGCTTCTGCATATCGTTGACGTCGTGGGTTGTGATCACAACGCTCAGCCCCTGCTGGGCCACCAGCGTGGAGAGCATATCCCGAAACTGCCGTTTTCCCTCGATATCCAGTCCCAGCGTCGGCTCGTCCAGAATGAGAAGCCGCGGCTCGTAAACCATGATGCACAGCAGCTCCGCCCGCAGGCGCTGGCCCAGAGAAAGAGTAGCGACCCGCTGGTTTAAGAAGGAATCGCATTGCAGGAGCGCCGAATACCGGGAAAGGTTTTGCGCAAACGCTGCCTTGGGGACTTGATAAATACTCTGGAACAAGCGGACGCTGTCGATCACCGGCAGATGGTAGATGAGGTTCGACTTGCCGCCAAGATAGACGCCAAGCTGCTTCTTCTCCCGGTTGGTGAAATGGCAGGGGTCTTTCCCCAATACGGTTACGCTGCCCGCTGTGGGGCGGATGACGCCCAGCAGCATTTTAATCAGTGTGCTTTTTCCGGCGCCATTCGGCCCCAGTACGCCGACAATCTCTCCGTTTTGAACAGAAAAATCAATTGCATGAACGGCGTCTTGCGCCTGGGATTTGTAGCGTTTTTGCAGATGCTCTGCTGTTATGATTGCTGCCATGGCTCTCTCCTCATGAAAAGTTGGGGCATGGAAGACCCACGCCCCAAGGTAGCGGTTATTTATATAGGACTATTCTTTTTGTCGCTGTGGGAGCCACCGCAGCCGTCACAGGTGCAGGGCTTAGATACATTACCGCTATCAGAAATGTTGCAACGTGCATCTTTGTGGAACATTGAATCGCAAAGGGTGACCATTCCATCGGCATAAACTTTACACGAATACTCCTGATAAGCAATACATGGCGCAAGAACTCCACCAAGAGAATATGGGATGCGATAACCGTTGTCGATGAGAATATCAATAGCTTCACTTGAATTCCAGTTTCGAAATTTATCCAATGAGAGTTTATTGTTAAAAAGCTCGCCCACGTCTTTAAAACCGACGTGGGGGAATTCTCTGCTTTAGTCGTCAGGGTTATAGGCTATCGCTGACTCGATAAACACTCCGGAGCCAGCCTTGAATCCTACATTGAAGTCAAGCGCCTGACCCAGGTCGCGAAGGCGGAAATATTTATCACCGTTGCCCTGACTGTCCGGAATCGAGATTACATTCAGTACAACCAGCTCTCCGTCTATGTAGATGTTGGATGTCTCACTGGTATACGCACGATTTCCGGTGTAGCCTGGGTTCATCTCCGACTGAATAGGTATATATTCATCTCCCTTTTCGAGAAGAATGCTCTGACTCTCCTGATCCCAGTTCACTGAGAACTGTGCCGTTGAACCGTTTAAAATATATGCCAGATCGCGTATACGTATATAATTTGTGCCGCTGCCATCGCCTGTGCGGATCTGATACATTTGAAACTCAACCGGCGTATCGTCCACCTGAACAGTCTGCGGTGTGGCAAAGGCATATACGGACGGATCATACTCCTGCTCAGGTTCCGGCTCAGATTCAACAGGGTCTGCCGGCTCTGTTGGTTTTGTGCTGGGGTCATAGTCAGACACGCTTAACACAGGATATGCAAAGCTCGTATCCTCTACGCGATTGCGCAGAAAACTATCTGAACCCTTCAGAAAATAGTCATGGTTTTCAACCCCACTGACCACCTGTGGGACAGCTCCTGAGAGAACAGGGTCATCGAATGTCACATCTACTGCGTACCACTGTCCGTCCTCCATCTGCACATAGTTCCACATGTGCGGACCTGTGACGTACCCACCAACTGTGACACATGGAATACCCATCTCCTGACAGACCAGCATGAATGCCCTGGAATATCCTTCACATACAGGATTATAATCTGTTGAAAGCGCACTGAGCGGCGTCCAGGCCAGTCTGTCAACCTCCGCTCCCTGCTTTGCAGCCGCAGAGTTATAGAAGTTGTTATTCGTAAGCCAGTCATGGAGATAGAGCAGTTGGTCATACCTTGACGGTCCAGCGGCAAGGGCTCTCTGTGCCAAATCCCTGGACAGAGCTTCCAGTACCTCCGCGTCATCCTCCACAGATCTCTCTCCTGATGACCAGTTTATCCCCTGTTGAAGAGTCACACCGAAAACTGCATGCAGTATGCCTCCATATCCGCTGCTTTTCATGCTACAACTCCAGCTCTGCACCCAAAAGAACTCCTGGTGATCCCACAACAGCGCCTCAACCGCATCATCAATTGCCTCATTATAGGTCTGCAGCTCCTCCAGGGCAATATCTACTTCTATTACCGCCTGCTCTCCTTTGCGCAGAATAGAGATATCGTCCAACAGCTGATCATAGAAAAATGCACCCGTCTCATCCAGCATATCGTAACCGTACCCACCCGCGCCCGAGGCTCCCGCTGACAGAATCTGTGATGCCGAAAGAATCAATACAAACGACAGTATCAAAAGCTTTTTCTTCATTGCACTTCCTCCTCCTGTTGCTGCGCAAACAGAAATCTCCATTCGCATTTTACCCTACCTTCCCGCTCTTTTCAAGCATTTTTTCCCTTTACTCCACCGAAATCATTTTTCCCGTTCTCGTATAATACAAGCTCAGGCATATGCTATCAATCTGACTGAGGGCATGATCATGGTCAGAAATTTGGCACATACTCGGGAAAGAATCTGATGAAGCAGTAAAGTCCCTGCCAATCGGTCTGACAGCCGATCTCGTTTTGCACCATGCAAGAAGCCCTCATCCGGAAAAGGATGAGGGCTTCTTGCCAAAAAATGAGGGGGAATTTGGTTCAGCTTTCGCTGACGGCGGATCTAGGGAGGGGTCCGCCTTGAAGCTATCCGTGCCGGAGTGGGAAGCCCCGCACGAACTATGGAGGAATCGCTTCGATTGTCATTCTACTGCATTCTTCTCAGTTTTGTGTGAATATTCTTTAATCTTTTTGTGAATTTCGTGAATAATCTGTAAATTTGCCTCCCGCAAGTTTCAACGTGAAAGTAAACGTCGTAACCCCATCGCGGCTGGTAACATAGATGTCTTCCCCGTGGCTGTCAAGGATTGTCTTCACTATATACAGCCCCAACCCCACGCCTTCCCTGTCAACGCTGCGGGATCGGTCAGTTTTATGGAACCTGTCAAAAATAAGAGGAAGCTCCTCTTTTGAAATTGTCTCTCCACGGTTTTGTACTGACACATGTGCCTTCCCATCTTCCTTCCACAGCGATATGCCTATGGCTGTTCCCGGCGTGGCAAATTTCGCTGCGTTATCAATGAGGTTATACACCACCTGCGTTATGGAATCCTTGTCGCCTACCGCTATGACCGCTTCCTCCGGCAGCTGCGGCTCTACTTCAAGTCCACGGCCTGTTATCTTCTGCTCAAGGCTCAAAAGAGCCTGGCAGATGACCTCAGAAAGATCAAAGCTCTTCTTTGTCAGCTTCCCGGTTGACCCGTCCTGTAGCTGCGACATATCCAACATTCCTCGCACCAGCCTTGAGAGCCTCTTTGTCTCTGAGGATATAACTGACAGATACTCCCGCTCCTTCTCCGGCGGTATCGTTCCATCCAATATCCCATCGGCAAAACCCGTAATGGAGGTCATAGGTGTTTTTAACTCGTGAGACACGTTGGCAATAAGCTCCCTACGGGACTGCTCCGACCGCTCCAGTGATTCGGCCATGGCGTTAAACGCCTCCTGAAGCTCCCCTATCTCGTCATCTCTGCCGCATGGCTTGACCCTGGCGGAAAAGTCGCCTCTTCCGAAACGTTCAGCTGCCCGTGCCATTTCCTGGACAGGCTTTGTCTGGCGTTCCGTTGTAATGAGCGTCAGTACCAACGCTAAAATAACCACAACCATTACTGTCAGCATGAATATTCCAAGGAAACTTCTCCATAGCTGCGTCATCTCCCTTGCACCGCCTGAGAGAAATATATATCCCTGTCCAAAGCTGCTCCATCGCGTATTCGGAAGCGGTATTCCAACTACATACCGCTCGCGCTCATACAGTCCTTCAAAGTTGCTGCGGCCCTGATACTCACCCGTACGGTTCACTGTGCTTATTACCCACTGCGGAACAGTTCCCCCTATGTGATGGCAGTCATCTTCCACATCTGAACATGCCAGCACGGCTCCTTCCGCATCTGCTACCAAAATATGTGAATCAGTTACCTCGCTCATCCATTGGAGCATAGTTCGAACCTCGTACTCCGCTGCTCCACCCCATTGCTCTATACACGCCGCTACCATCTTCCCTGCGGTGTCGGCATTGCGCTTCATTGTCTCTGTCTTCTCGCGTATCAGAAACTGGTAGCTCACCGCCATAAAGCCCATACCCAGAACTAAAAAACTCAGGAATATCAGAAATATTACATGAAAAAAATTCCTGAAAAAAACACTTCGCAGCCGCTGCCTCATCCCATTTTATTCCTCGCCGCTCTTCAGTTCGAACTTATACCCAACGCCCCACACCGTCTTCAGGGACCACTTATCACTGACGTTCTCAAGCTTCTCCCTTAAACGCTTTATGTGTACATCCACTGTCCTGGAATCCCCAAAATAATCAAAGCCCCACACCTCGTCCAGAAGCTGGTTCCTGGTGTAGACACGGTTAGGTGAGGATGCCAGATGATATAAAAGCTCCATCTCCTTAGGCGGTATATCCACTTTTTTTCCGTCAACGGTCAGCTCAAATGACTCCATATCGATAATAAGTTTGTCAAACGTGAGCTTTCTCCCGCCTTCCGCCACATCTGTTTCCGTACAGCGGCGCAAAACCGCATGTATACGTGCGACCACTTCCTTTACCTCAAATGGCTTTGAGATGTAATCATCAGCTCCCATCTCAAGTCCTGACACCTTGTCGAACGTCTCCCCCTTGGCCGTAAGCATTATCACCGGCACCTTTGAGGAAGCGCGTATCTCCTTTAAAACACTCCAGCCATCCATGACTGGCATCATGACATCCAGCAGCACCAGATCAGGCTTCTCCTTCTCAAACTCCGCCACTCCCTTGCCTCCGTCGTGGGCGATCGTCACCTTAAAATTTTCCTTCTCCAGATACAACCGTAGAAGCTCCGCGATATTTACATCGTCCTCTACTACAAGAATCTTCGTCATAGTTTTCTCCCCCTTTTCCCGAGTAAGCCATTGGTAAACCGCTCAAAATAACTTTGTCGTTCCATCTTATTATATACCTGAGAGGAAAAGAGAAGGGTGAATAATTTGTTAAACCACAGTAATGGTTTTTTCGTCGGAATAGTTACCGCATCCCCCTTGATAAATACCCCCCAGGGGTATATAATTACGTTGAAAACAGTTATGGAGGCACTGCATGGACGAGATGGATGGAACACCCTGCACCTTTTGCGGACGGACAAAGGAAAGGGATGACCAGGAAAAGCGGGATCTTTTAAACCGTCTGAAGCGCATTGAGGGACAGGTCAGAGGTATTCAGGGTATGGTTGAGTCAGGGGCCTACTGCCCGGATATACTGATTCAGGTTGCCGCAGTAAACGCTGCATTGGGAAGCTTCAGCAAGGTACTCCTTGGAGCCCATGTCCGCACCTGTGTTGCAGACGGCATTCGCCGTGGCGATGACCAGGTTATCGAAGAGCTTGTTGAACTGCTTCAGAAACTGATGAAATAACGAAAGCAGGTGATCTATATGGATCAATACATCGTAACAGGCATGAGCTGCGCAGCGTGCAGCGCAAGGGTCGAGAAAGCAGTGTCGGCAGTGCCGGGAGTGTCCAGCTGTTCAGTGAGCCTTCTCACAAACTCCATGGGCGTGGAGGGCACAGCGTCACCTGAACAGATAATCGCGGCTGTAGAGGCAGCCGGCTATGGAGCCTCCGAGAGGTATGCTTCACGCTCCTCTTCCGCAGCCTCTGAGGACGAGGAGCTTCTTCAGGACCGGGCCACACCTGTGCTTATAAGGCGGCTTATTGCATCGATTGGATTTCTTCTGGCACTTATGTATATCTCCATGGGCCATATGATGTGGGACTGGCCCCTGCCACGGTTTCTGGCGGAGGATCACGTGTCTATGGGACTGGCTCAACTTCTGCTGGCTGCGGCAGTGATGGTTATCAACCAGCGATTCTTTATAAGCGGCGTACGAGGACTCCTCCATCGTGCACCGAACATGGACACACTGGTTGCAATGGGTTCTGCTGCCTCCTTCATCTACAGCACGGTTGTGCTTTTCCTTATGTCTGGTGCGCAGAGCCGCGGCGACACAGAGGCGGTATCAGGCTTTATGCACGATTTCTACTTTGAGGCAGCCGCCACGATCCTGACACTTATTACCGTTGGAAAACTTTTAGAGGCACACTCCAAAGGAAAGACAACCAACGCTCTGAAAAGTCTCATGCATCTCTCTCCCAAAACCGCAACGCTGCTCTCCGAAGGAAAGGAGCTGACGGTTCCCATTGAACAGGTAAAGCCTGGGGACATTTTCCTGGTACGCCCTGGCGAGAGCATCCCTGTGGATGGGACTGTCCTTGAAGGTGAAAGTGCCGTCAATGAAGCGGCACTCACTGGTGAAAGCGTCCCATCTGACAAAAGTGTCGGTTCTGCCGTGTCCGCAGCTACCATCAACCAATCAGGTTTTCTTAAATGTAAGGCAACGAGAGTCGGTCAGGACACAACTCTTGCCCAGATAATTCGCATGGTCAGCGATGCGGCCGCAACCAAAGCGCCTATTGCCAAGGCAGCGGACAGAGTATCAGGTGTTTTCGTACCTACAGTTATCGTTATCTCCATCATTACATTGGCTGCCTGGCTGCTGGCTGGTGAGTCCTTCGGTTTTGCCCTGGCAAGGGCCGTGTCGGTACTTGTCATAAGCTGCCCATGTGCGCTGGGACTGGCAACGCCGGTGGCAATCATGGTAGGCAGCGGTCTTGGCGCCAAAAACGGAATCCTCTTCAAAACCGCCGTATCGCTGGAGGAGACAGGCAAGGTATGTGTTGCCGCACTGGACAAAACAGGCACTATCACCCGTGGTGAGCCGACAGTTACCGACCTTATCCCAGCTGACGGAGAGACTGAGGACAGCCTTCTCTCCCTGGCAGCTTCCATGGAGACTCTGAGCGAACATCCTCTTGCCCGCGCCATACTTCGTGCGGCCTCAAAGCGCGGACTTTCCCTGGAGGTTGTCTCAGGGTTTCGCGCTCTGCCCGGTCACGGGCTTGAGGGCGTTTTAAATGATGAGAAGGTCTGTGGCGGAAATTCTGTCTTTATAGGCTCCCGTGCAGCTGTTCCGGAGGCGCTTGTCAAAAAATCTGAGGTGCTGTCTGAAGATGGCAAGACTCCACTTTTCTTCAGCAGAGGCGGCAAATGTCTTGGTATTATTGCCGTCGCGGATGTACTCAAGGAGGACAGTCCTCAGGCAGTGTCTGAGCTTCAGCGGATGGGTATACGGGTTGTCATGCTGACCGGTGACAATGAACGCACAGCACGGGCCATTGGCCGACAGGCTGGTGTTGACGAGGTCATTGCCGGTGTACTTCCAGACGGCAAGGAGAATGTCATTCGGGAGCTTCAGAAACGTGGCAAGGTCCTGATGGTCGGTGACGGAATAAACGATGCGCCCGCCCTTACCAGAGCGGATGTTGGTTTAGCGATAGGCGCCGGGGCTGATGTTGCGATAGATGCTGCGGATGTGGTTCTGACACGCAGCACGCTTCTCGATGTGCCCGCAGCTGTTCGGCTCTCGCGGGCAACTCTCAGAAATATACACGAAAATCTTTTCTGGGCGTTTTTTTACAACGCAATTGGAATTCCCCTTGCAGCGGGCGTCTGGATCCCGCTGCTGCATTGGCAGCTCAACCCCATGTTCGGGGCAGCAGCCATGAGTCTAAGCAGCTTCTGCGTGGTGACTAACGCGCTGCGGCTGAATCTGTTCCGGATGCACGACGCCAGCCGGGACAGAGCCATAAAACAACATTATACCAGGCGTCGGGAAAAGGAGAACAAAGACATGACAAAAACATTGAAAATCGAGGGCATGATGTGCAGTCACTGTGAGGCACGGGTCAAAAAGGCACTTGAGGCGGTGGAGGGTGTAACTGAAGCACAGGTGAGCCACGAAAACGGTACTGCTATTGTTTCTCTCTCCGTCCCTGTGTCGGACGAGATTCTGAAGAAGGCCGTGGAGGATCAGGATTACAAGGTCGTAGGCTGAGAATATGTCACCGGCTTTTCTTTATGGCTGGAAACAGGTTATCGTTATCGCCTTCGCAACCACGGTGTCCTTTCGGTCACAAAAAAATACTTGACACTTCTGGTCTGATGTAAATCCCATATTACTGAATGCACCGTTGTCTTCCGACCAATTTCAGGAGGACCCAAGGGTCTGCTAAAACTTCGGCCAGCTAAAACTTCGGTAAAATGATTTGACATTGGTAACTTTTTGGTTTAAAATGGCGACAGTGAGTGGACTGGACAGCTGCGCGTCCCAGGCGAAAGCCGTGGCGTGAGGAAAGTCCGGGCTTCACAGGGCAAGGATAACGGGTAACACCCGCCAGGGG
>CAYPMJ010000039.1:8316-16067 GCA_964411785.1 uncultured Oscillospiraceae bacterium | reverse complement strand
GCATATATTTTCCGCCCTTGTTCTTCTGCACATTGCTTACTTCAAAAAGCGCCTCTCGTTCTCCGCTTATAACTATCGTTCCTGTATCCGCTACCTGGCCGCCCATCTCCGCATAAAATGGTGTCCGGTCAAGAACCACTATTCCCTCCGCTCCCGGCATGAGTTCTCCGGAAAGTTCGTTCTCCGCAACCAGCGCGACTACGTTTGCATCCGTCACGGTATTGTCCGTGTATCCGACAAACTCTGTCTCCGGCACCTCCCTGCCAAACTCCACGCCGGCCCAGCCCAGGTCGCCCAGAGCCTCTCTTGCCTTTCTTGCGCGAGTCTTCTGCTCCTCCATGAGCACAGCGAAGCCATCCTCATCTACTGTGATCCCCGCATCCTGCGCCATCTCGCGGGTGAGGTCGACGGGAAAGCCGTATGTGTCATACAGCTTGAAGGCGTCCGCTCCTGAGAGCACAGTCTCCCCCTTCACCCTGTGCTCCTCCAGCACCTCGCTAAACTTCGCCAGGCCACCGTTGATTGTCCTCGAAAAGTTCTCTTCCTCCGTGCTTATTGTCCTCGTTATATAGCTCTGGCGTTCACGGAGCTCCGGATAGTGTCCTTCATTCTCGTGTATGACTGTTTCACAGACCTCGAAAAGGAACGGATGACCCACCCCGAGCAGCTTCCCATGCCGCGCCGCCCGCCTGAGAAGTCTTCGGAGCACATAGCCTCTCCCCTCGTTTGACGGCAGAACACCGTCACAGATCATGAACACCGCCGACCGGATATGATCCGTTATCACCCTGAGGCTTATATCTGTCCTGACGCTCTCTCCATAGTGTGCGCCGGTTATCTCGCTCACCTTATTGGTTATATTCATCACAGTATCTACGTCAAAAAGTGAATCCACATCCTGACAGACAACTGCCAGTCGCTCCAGTCCCATTCCGGTGTCTATATTCTTCTGTCTGAGCTCAGTGTAATGTCCCTCTCCGTCGTTGTCAAACTGCGAAAACACTATGTTCCAGACCTCAATATACCTGTCACAGTCACAGCCCACCGTACATCCTGGTCTCCCGCAGCCGTATTTTTCGCCTCTATCGTAGTATATCTCCGAGCATGGGCCGCATGGTCCGGAGCCGTGCTCCCAGAAGTTGTCCTCCTTGCCAAATCTGAAAATGCGCTCCGCCGGTATGCCAATCTCCTCATGCCAGATATTAAACGCCTCATCGTCCGCAGGCGTTGTCTCGTTTCCGGCGAAGACTGACGGGTATAACCGTTCTGCGTCCAGCCCTACCCACTCCGGGCTTGTCAGAAACTCCCACGCCCAGTGTATAGCCTCTCTTTTGAAATAATCGCCAAACGAAAAATTCCCCAGCATTTCAAAGTATGTGCCATGCCGCGCCGTGTGGCCGATATTGTCTATATCCCCTGTCCGGATACACTTCTGGCATGTTGTCACCCTGTGACGTGGCGGTTCCTTCTCCCCTGTGAAGTACGGCTTCATGGGAGCCATCCCGGAATTTATAAGCAGTAAACTCGCATCTCCCTGTGGGATAAGAGAAAAACTGGGCAGCCGTAAGTGACCCTTGCTCTCAAAAAAACGCAGGAACATCTCCCTAAGCTCGTTTACTCCATACTTTTTCGCCATTTTGTCTATCTCCTTCTCTTTTTCGGGCTTCAGTCCGGTTCGTATGTGCTTTTCACACTCAAGTCACGGAAATCGATTGCAAAACGATTCCCGTGACTTCATATTAAGCCCTGATTCATCCTCCATAGTCATCGCTGTGAACAAATGCCTGTTGAGCTTCAAATGTCGTAAAGAACTGGTGCAGCCCGTCCTTCCCCAACGCGTAGTAATAGTAGTTTGTGTCCTCCGGGTTCAGCGCTGCCTCTATTGCCGCCAGACCAGGATTGGATATTGGCGTAGGCGTCAGGCCCGCGTACAGATAGGTGTTATACGGACTCTCTACGCTCGTGGAAAATGACTCCCCGGTGTCGGCTATCGCGTAATAAATCGTCGCGTCTATTTGCAGAAGTCCTCCGGTCCCATGGGCATCCGGGTTATTAAGGCGGTTGTATATGACCGAAGCGATCTTAGCACGATCCGACTCCCCGCCCGCCTCCTTCTCAATCATTGAAGCCACTATGAGGACCTCATACATGGATCTCCCCAGCTCCTCAAGCTCCTCATCCATTTCCTCCGTCCACTTGCGCTGGAAATTCGTGAGAAACTTTCCGATTACCCGCGAAGGACTGTCATTCATGTAGAACTTATAGGTATCCGGGAACAGAAAGCCCTCCAGTCTCTTCGGATTTCCCTTGGGCAGCCCCTCCAAAAAGTCGTAATCAAAATCGTAATTTGCCAGAGCATCAAGCAGAGCGTCCTCGTCGCAGACATTATTCTCCGAAAGCAGATGCACTATCTGCGTAATGGAGTAGCCCTCCGGTATCGTCACCTCAACCTCTACTTTTTTGCCCCCTGAAGACGTCATTCCATTCACCAGCGCACGGTAATCATAGTTCATGTTCAGCTGGTAGGTCCCTGCGGTGACCTTCTCGTCCGCCTTGGAAAATTTTGAGAATATCTTAAACAGCCACTTGTACTTTATCAATCCCTGTTCATAGAGGATGTCCGCAACCTGATCTATGTCAGCGGCGTCTATTGTCTCATTTGTAATATTGCCGTCCTCGTCCTCCACCTCTATCTCCTTGGGCGCGAAGATGCTCTTGGAGAGCGTGACCTCCACCTGCTGATCCTCTCCATCCAGCCCCAGAACGTCTACCGCAGCCATCCAGCCCAGGATTGCGAGCACAATGCTCACGCAGAGCACAAAAAGAAAAAGCATTATGCCGCCGAGACATCCGGTCTTCTTGGTGCGGCCTCGCTTCACAGCCTTCTCATCCACATCCTGGTAGGCGCTGTCAAAATCGAAGTCAACCTCGAAATCGTCCCCGCTGCCTCTGCGCCTCTCGCCGGTTCGCCGCAGCCCCTCATCACCGGGCCCGCGCGTCTCCGGCACTTCTCCGGTGCGTGACCCGCCGCGCACTGCCTCCGGAGCGCCCCTGTGAGCCTTATTAATCCCCGGCGAATTTTCCGACACAGATTCAGGTTCCGACGCGGCCCGCGACGTGCGCTCAGATATCGACGTGTCCCGCGGCACACGTTCAAACTTCGATGTGTCCTGTGACATTCTTTCAGTCTTCGGCGTGCTATGCGGCACCTTCTCAGTCTTTGACGTGCCAGGCGACGCATTCTCAGGCCTCGTTGTGCTTTGCGGCACACGCTCTGCCCTCGTTGTGCTTTGCGGCACGTTTTCAGTCTTCGGCGTGCTTTGCGGCTCGCGCTCAGGCTTCGACTTTGCCGGCAGTACAGTCTCCCGCTCCTGTGCATTTTGCGGTATCGATTCAGAATCATTATCAGGGATGCTGTCATTCTCTATCGGGGTGCCATCCATGCTCACACGCTCAATGGTAAAGCCCTGCTCCAGCGGTACGCTCTCCTCAAAGAGCTTTTCGCGTTCCCTCTCTCCCTTGCCGGAGTCATAGTCTTCCCCGAAAAGCTCCTTCCAAAATTCATCTCTGTCCTTCTCGCTCATGGCGTCCTCCTCCTGGGAAATGGCGTTCGAAACTTTTCAGTGTCAACAAAGCCCCTCAAAACATAGTATAACCCGGACGGCGCAAACGCCGTCGAACTCACGCCGGTGCGGCCACAGCCGCAGACACAAACTGCGCATGGTGTGGGAAAATAAGTTGGTAAGCCGGGCGCAGCGGCAGAATGGAGAATAATCATGTGTGGAAATTGTTTTGGCGGTAACTCCTGTCTGTGGATCATTCTGATACTCCTCATCATCTTCTGCGGCAACGGCTGCGGCAATGGGTGCGGCAACAGCTGCGGCTGCGACAATAACTGCGGCTGCGGCAACGGCTGTAACTGCTGACAGAATGCCCCTCCCCCTCAGGGATCCCCCTCGGGGGAGGGGGAATTTACCTGAAGACACCATCCGAAGTTATAAGGCAGTCCATCCGCACGTCGTGCAACTGCGCCGGAACCTCCTCCAATAACTGCACCGGTGCGGCAAGTGCCACTGTGAACGCGCGCGTCTCCGGCAGAAATCTGTCATAATAACCGCCGCCGTGTCCCAGCCTGTGACGCTCAAGGTCAAAGGCCACTCCCGGAACCAGCACGACGTCAATCATTGAAGGAGCGATAAGCGGGAGATGGCTGTCCGGCTCCAGAATACCAAATGAGCCTATGACAAGCGACTTTAAGTCCGAAACCTCCCTTGCCTCCATGAGCCCGCACTGTGAAACTCTCGGAAGCACAAGACATTTTCCCATTTCAAGAAGTCTCTGGAGCAGCGGCATGGTGTCAGGCTCCCTGGTTGTGCCCACATATGCCATAACGATGCCGGCTGCACGCACTTCAGGCAACGTCAGAAACTGCTCCCGGAGGGGCGCATCCCAGGACGCGTCCCACTGACGCTCCCGGACAAGCCTCCGCGCCTCAGCCTTCGTCAAAGGGCGCACAGATATCCGACGCAACCTTCCCGGCCGTCTTCCCTCCACGCAACTCTCTCAGGAGCGCAAGTCCAAAGGCCACTGAGGCCCCGGCGGCTCTTCCGGTTATGATACGCCCATCTGTCACCGTGGGAGAGTCCTGACTCATAATCCCACCTGCCACCTGCGATTCCATGCCCGGATAACAAACGCCGTGTACACCATCCATGAGGCCCAGCTCTCCAAGGACCGTCGGTCCGGCGCATATGGCAGCTACCTTTGCCCCTGCATCATATGCGTCCCGGATAAACCTCATTGCGGTGTGGGAGCCCTTAATCGTCTTCACTCCGCGAAGGCCGCCTGGCACCACCACAAGCTCAGCACTCTCAGGATTCAATTCCTCAACTGTCCGCTCTGCAACGACATGGACATCGTGGCTCCCTGTGACCTCCCGTCCTCCCACGCCCGCAAACTCCACCTGCACTCCGCCGCGTCTGAGAATGTCACAGGGGGAAATCGCCTCAATTTCCTCAAAGCCGTCTCCCAGAAGAATATAAACCATTTTTTCTTTCCTTTCATCAATAAATCATCAACAATTTATGAAAACATCTCATTTGCCCCTAAGGCGTCGCCACAGCACGGCGCAAAGAAATGCCGGAAGCTTCATCATGCGTCCCAGCCGTGATGGCTGCATGATCAGCCTGTACAGCCACTCAAGATTGAGTCTGCGCCACTTGTCCGGCGCACGCCGGACAACCCCGGCAAACACGTCCAGCGAACCTCCGAGCCCCGCCATAAGCCCCACCTTGAGCGCGGCGCGGTTTTTCTGCATCCACAGCTCCTGCTTCGGAGCGCCAAGGCACACCAGCAGAAAGTCCGGCGCCGCGCGGTTGATGTCCTCCACCACCGGCCCGTCCTCCTTGAAATATCCGTCTGCAGTTCCGACAATGCGAAGTCCCGGGTATTCCACCTTAAGCTTCTCCCCGGCTGTCGCAGCTACCCCCGGTCTGGCCCCCAGCAGATAGACAGTGCCCTCGCCTCCGGCAAGCTCCGCAAAAAGTCTCTGGGCAAAGTCCGCTCCTGGAATCTTTTCCTTCAAGGGCCGGCCCAGCAGCTTTGCACCCATAACCACGCCAATACCATCCGGCAGCACAAGCTCAGCGCCGGCAATCGCATCCCTCAGCTCAGAGTCCTTCCGACAGAGCCAGACTATCTCCGGGTTCGGAGTAACCACAACTGCGCTCGCTCTCTCCTTCATCATCGCAAGAGCAAGCTCCACTGACTCGTCCATCGTCACATTGTCAAAACCTACATCAAGAACATCTATCCGCACAGTCTCCGTCCCCCTTAACGCACAGGAGCTCACGGCGGCTCCCAGAGTCTCAGCTCTGCCCCGAATTATGGTATAGCCGGCCATGCACTTAAAAGAGCGGCCTTGAATATGGTACAATAGCCGCCATGCGGCTCTATTGTACCATGCAGCGAAGCAAAATGGTACAATTGGCCACGCGCTTAAATGCGCGGCCTTATATGGTACAATAGCCGTCATGCGGCTCTATTGTACCATATTTGTCCCCATTTGCAAGCTGTTTTTTATCAGGGTCAGATCAGTGGCAGCACCGGAGCAAACGGCATGAGGACCGGCCCCGTGGGGATGCGCTGTATCTTTTTACGATGTAGGCAATCAGCTCTGCTTGACCACCACGTTTTCTTCACCAAGCATTTCACGCAGTTCATCCACCAGTGCAGGATGAATCAGGCAGTCCGCCCCGACACGCTTTCTTGTGTCGCTGAAATACAAAGTCAACCTGTCCCTGCCTGGAAACATCACGAGCAGGAGGCGTATGCGCTCATACGCCGGGTCTTTTTCGGTTGGGAGCCTCACATACAGCTTCCGCTCCACAGGCGGCTTCTCCATTGGCGTCTCACATTCCGGGTACTCATCAGAAATCGGGCGTATCTCGTCCGCCAGTATCTGCGGTGCTTTTTCCTCACGGACAGAAAGCTGGCCTCTCACAATTATTATGCTCCCATTGTGGAGATATCCTCCGCTCATATCCAGTACTCTCTGGAACACCAGCAGCTCGATACTCCCGCTCCCATCGTCAATAGTCACATATGCCATCATCGAATTGTTTCTGGTGGACTTGAGCTTTACAAGGCTCACCACGCCAACCACCGTCAGATCCTGACTGTCCTGGTAACGATGCTTTTCCCGCTCCTGCGCGTAGTCTGCGGCAATACTTCCGAGCGGCACCGCCCCAATTCGATTGGCTGCGCCTCGAAAACTATCCATCGGGTGTCCCGTCAGATACAGGCCTGTCACCTCACGTTCCATTGTCATAAGCTCCATGGCCGAATACTCCTTTATGTCAGGAAATGTCACGGCAGGCGTCCTGCCCTCATTGTGGTCAGCACTTCCAAATAAATTCAGCTGTCCATCCACATTTTTTCTTCTGGAAACTGCTATATCATTCAATACCTGTTCAGTCACAGCCATGAGCTGACTCCTGTAAACTCCAAACGAGTCAAAGGCTCCACACTTTATCAGGCTCTCAACGACCCTGCGTGTCATATCCCCGCTGAACATCCGCTCGCAGAAATCTGTAAATGATGTAAACGGTCCGCGCCTCGTGCGCTCTTCCATTACGGAACAGATAAATTTCTCCCCGATATTCTTTACAGCCACAAGGCCATAGCGTATGTTCTCCCCCTCCACCGTAAACCGGTTTTCAGACTTGTTTACATCCGGGGGAAGCAGCTTTATACCCATCTGGACACACTCCGCAGTATAATCAGCCACTTTCTCCGGATAGTCCAGCACAGAGCTCATCAGTGCGGCCATATATTGCCTTGGATAGTGCTTTTTCAGATACGCTGTCTGATAGGCCACCACGGCATAGCACACCGCGTGTGCTTTATTGAACGCATAGTTTGCAAAATCAAGTATTTCCTCATAGATACTCCTGGCCGTCTCCTCAGGTACACCGTTTGCCACGGCTCCGCATATTCCGCGGGTCGGATCTCCATTTACAAAGGTCTCCCGCTCCTTCTCTATTTCCGCCTGTTTCTTTTTCGACATCGCGCGCCGGATCATATCAGCCTGTCCCAGTGAAAACCCGGCCAGCTTTCGAAAAATCTCTATGACCTGCTCCTGGTAGACTATGCATCCATATGTGACGTCCAGAATGGGCCTTAGCAGCGGATGCTTATAGGTAACCTTCTCCGGGTTCCTGGCCGCCTCCAGAAATCTCGGTATCGAATCC
>CAYPMJ010000039.1:0-8306 GCA_964411785.1 uncultured Oscillospiraceae bacterium | reverse complement strand
CCATGGGGCCAGGCCTATAGAGCGCAATAACCGCGGTGATATCCTCTATACTTCTTGGCTTCAGCCCGGTACACACTCCTGTCATGCCCGGACTCTCCAGCTGAAACACGCCGCTGGTCTTCCCATCCGCCAGCATCTTATATACTTCCATGTCGTCCGTGGGAATTTTCTGAATGTCAAAGCCCGGCTCGATCTGGCGTATTTCCTGTACCGCGTCATCTATGATAGTCAGGTTCCTGAGGCCCAGGAAATCCATCTTGAGCAGCCCCAGCTCCTCAATCTGCGTCATGGTGTACTGAGTGGCAATGGCATTGTCCTTTTTTGACAGCGTAAGCGGCACATAGGTGAATACCGGGTTCCTCGTTATCACAACACCTGCGGCGTGAGTGCCTGAGTCCTTTGGCATATTTTCCAGCGACTGGGCAGTCCTGATTACCCTGTCGAATCGCTGATCCTCTTCCACAAGGCGCTGCAGGTCCTTCGACCGTTCCAGCGCCTCGGCTATCGTTATCTTCGCGTCATCTGGAATCGCTTTGGCCAGCCTGTTTTCTTCCTGGAATGTGAGTCCCATCACCTTGGCGACGCTTCTCACAGCGTTTTTTGCCTTCAGTGTGTTGAACGTCACTATCTGCGCAACCCGGTCCACTCCGTATTTTCTCTTTACATACTCCACGACCTCGCCCCGGCGGCGCTCGCAGAAATCCATATCTATATCCGGCATCGACACTCGCTCCGGGTTTAAAAAGCGCTCAAAATAGAGGTTATACTGAATTGGGTCAACGTCCGTTATATGCAGGCAGTAGCTTACAATACTGCCCGCCGCGGAGCCACGCCCAGGCCCGACGGGGATACCGCTGCGCTTGGCATAAAGAACAAAATCCTGCACAATGAGAAAATAATCCGTAAACCCCATATTGGCAATCATTTCGAGCTCATAGCGCAACCGTTCCTGGAGCTCCTGGAATCTGTCTGGGTAGCGCTCCATGAGTCCGCTCTGACAGAGCTTTTCAAGGTACGCCCTGGAATCTGTCTCGCCCGGCGGCAGCTGGAACTCAGGCAGATGGTAGTGTCCAAACTCGAATTCCAGGTTGCATTGTTCAGCGATGACGTTTGTGTTGTCCGCTGCCTCAGGGCAATCCGGAAAGAGAGACCGCATCTCCTCTTCGCTTTTTATATAGAGCTGATCTGAGGCAAAATGCAGTCGCTCCGTATCCTCCAGCGTTTTGCCCGTCTGTATGCACATCAGTACGTCCTGAGCGTAGGCGTCGGCTTTTGTAAGATAGTGAGCGTCATTTGTGACCACCAGTGGAATACCTGTTTCCCTTGACAGCTGTATCAGTCCGCGTGCCGCTGCCCGCTCATCCGGAAGGCCATGGTCCTGAATCTCCAGATAGTAATTTCCATCGCCGAAAATTTCACGCATCTCCAGCGCTTTTTCCCGCGCCTCCTGAGTCCTCCCGTTCAGAATAAGGCGCGGTACTATCCCCTGGATACAGGCGGACAGCGCGATCAGCCCCTCGGAGTGGTTCCTGAGCAGATCCATATCTATGCGTGGCTTCACATAAAAACCCTCGGTGAAGGCCATGCTCACCATGTAGCAGAGATTCTTATAGCCTGTCTCGTTCTTGCACAAAAGGATGAGATGGTAACGTTCACTGTCCAATCCATGTTCCTTGTCAAAACGCGTCCTCGGAGCTACATAGACCTCGCAGCCGATGATCGGTTTTATTTTTTCCTTCAGGCATTCCTTATAGAAAGAGACTGCTCCATACATGACCCCGTGATCCGTTATGGCCAATGCCTGCTGGCCCATTGCCTTCGCCCTGGCGGCCATTTGCCCGATACGGCAGGCCCCATCCAAAAGGCTGTATTCACTGTGGACGTGCAGATGCGTGAACATATTGTCCTCCCTTCCGCTGCGCCGCGGTTCAGATACTGCTCTAAACGTCGTACCCTACTGCTCTTCTCTGCGAAGTCCTTCAGAAAGCTCCAGAAGCCTCCGGAGGCGGTGATTCAGGCACGATTTTGTCACCGGCGGATCAAAGCTCTCCGCAAGCTCCGAAAGAGCAAGCTCCGGGTATTCCTCCCTCAGCCGCGCAGTCTCCTGAAGCTTCTCAGGCAGTGTCTCCAGAACTCCCGCTTCGCGAAGGAGTCTGATCGCCTCGCCCTGCACTGCTGCGGCCTCCACTGTCTTAGCCACGTTTGCCGTATCGCAGTTGACCTTGCGGTTCACTGTGTTTGTCATGTCCTTCTCAATCTTTGCGGACATCACACCCATCGCGGCCAGCGGAGCTCCTATTGTGGTCAGAAAGTCCTCTATAGCAGAGCTCTGCTTAAAATAGACTATATAATTTCCCCCGCGGGAAGAGTCCCGCGGCTCAAAACCCATATCAAGAAAAAGCGCGGTCAGTTCCCTGCTCACGTTGAAGTGACTTGTGACAAGCTCCAGATGGTATCGCTTCTCAGGGTCAGTGACGCTCCCGCCTGCCAGAAACGCACCTCGGAGGAAGCATACTCTGGCCTTCTCCTCCTCCAGCACCCCAAGGTTCACATGGTGTGCCACTACTCCGCGTCTGTCACAGCCGAATGCCTCCAGCACCCTGGCTACGCTCCCGCTGTCATGTATTGCGAACACGCTGCGCGCACTCTGTCCTGACACCGGCAGAACATCGAAGTGAACATTAAAGGCACGCCCGAAAAGCCGTGGAAGACGCATGGCAAACTCCGGAGAACTCGTGACAATGCGTATCTCACGTCCCGTGAACGCGTTACAGAAGAGCAGCACACCATAGCACTCCGCCTCAGCAGACGCCCTTGAACCTATCTCTGCCTTGCACAACTCCGCCTTGGCTTCCGACGAAAATGACACTGCATCTCCCCCCCTCACATTTCCCGACTCTCACAAGCCCAACTTCAATACGCGATTATTAAGGCAAGGCCGCAACGCAGCTGCGGCTTGCGCATTTACGCGGCTATAATTGGCCGTGCGCTATATGCGCGGCCTTAAATCAAGTATAATAGCCACAACGGTGTTGTGGCTATTATACCATGAAGCGAAGCGAAATGGTATAATTGGCCACGCGCTATATGCGCGGCCTTAAATCAAGTATAATAGCCACAACGGTGTTGTGGCTATTATACCATCTTGATTTCAATTCTACAATCAGAAAAACATTTTCATGACCCGGCATATTTATTACTGTCCAGCGGTAAACCGCTGGACAGTAATTGTCAGACTTTATTAATATCCCTATGTATACACTCGGTCTCGTGACCCATCGTGGCAAGGTGCGAGGCCAGCGCCTCAGTCACTGCCACGGAACGGTGTCTCCCTCCGGTACAGCCGATACAGACGGTCAGACTCACTCTCCCCTCCTCCCGGTAGTTTGGCATCAGATAGTCCAGCAGCTCCTGGAACCGCTGGAGAAACTGCTTTGCCTGTTCCGAATTCAAAACGTAGTCCGACACATCCTGGTCAAGGCCGCTCTTGTTCATAAGCTCCGGTACATAGAACGGATTTGGGAGAAACCTGACGTCAAATACAATGTCTGCCTCAATGGGTATTCCATATTTGTACCCGAAAGACATTACTACAAGGTGCAGCTTCTCCTCACTGCCCGTTCCAAAGAGCCTGAAGAGTGTCCGTTTGAGCTTGCCAAGGGTGAGGCCGGTCGTGTCTATTGTGTAGTCGGCCCTGCGTCTCACCGGCTCCAGCATCTTTATCTCACGCCGCACCGCCTGCTCGAGTCCGCCGCTCTCGCCGTCCAGAGGATGTGGCCGGCGAGTCTCCTTATATCGCTTCACCACAGCCTCAACCGTGGCGTCCACATACAGGATTTTGTATTGGAACCCAAGAGCCAGCAGCTCATCCAACGCGTCGAAAAGCTCATCAAAGCTCTCCCGGCTGCGCACATCTGTTACAAGCGCTGCACGATCATATCGACCTCTCGTGGCTGCGCACAGCTCCGCGAACTTGGGAATAAGTGCTACTGGCATATTATCCACACAGTAAAAGTCCAAATCCTCAAGAGCCTCCGCTACACGGCTCTTTCCGGCTCCCGATAGCCCCGAAATTATGAGGAGTTCCATGCCCTATCCTCTCTTTCCTCTAACGGATTATTTTTACTTCCGGCTCAAGCTTCACACCCGAGCGGATGTAGACCGTCCTTGATACCTGTGCCATAACCTCCATCACATCTTCAAAGGTTGCACCGCCGCGGTTAATTACAAACCCAGCGTGCTTCTCCGACACCTGTGCACCGCCCACTGCAAAGCCCTTCAGCCCGGCGTCCTCGATGAGCTTTGCGGCATAGCCGTTCTTCGGCCTTTTGAAGGTGCTTCCGGCGGAGGGATATTCCAGAGGCTGCTTCTCCCTGCGACTGGAATCAAATTCATCCATTTTCGCTTGAATCTCCTTCGGGTTTCCAGGCGTTAGCCTCAATCGCGCTCCGAGAACTACCTCGCCGTCAAAACGACTGTGCCTGTAGGAAAACTCGCACTCCTTCGCCTGATACTCCACCGATTCAAACGTCTCAGTAAGCGCAGCCACGGAGAGGGTAATATCCGACATCTCACTTCCATAGGCCCCTGCATTCATGACCAGCGCTCCTCCCACTGTCCCCGGAATGCCATGCGCAAACTCAAGTCCCGCCAGTCCCATTGTCTGGGCATAAGCCGCCACCCTCGACATGAGCGCACCGGCCTGGACCGCCAGTACAGTTCCGTCCGCCGCCACGCCGGTCAGCTCCCCTGTGCAGATCGCCATGAGGTCAAATGGTCCATCCGAGGCAAGGATGTTTGATCCCCTGCCCAGAATCAGCGTCCTGGCCCCATACTCGCTGCATATCCTGCAAAGAGCCGACAGCTCCTCCAGAGACGTCGGAAACGCCATACACCGGACAGGTCCGCCCAAATGAAAGGTCGTGTGCGCACTGAGAGGCTCATTCTTACGCAGCCTCGCCTGTGGGTAGAGCTCCAGATACCGCCGGGCCGCCTCATAAACTGCCTCCATGCTCAACCTCTCTCCAGGGAATCAAAGTATTCGTCCAGCCGTTCTGAGAAATCCTTTGCAGAGTCATATCCCATTCGCTTCTGCCGGTTATTCATCGCGGCAACCTCCAGAATCACCGCCACATTGCGCCCGGGCGTTATCGGGACAGTGATATACGGCAGCTTGACACCCAGTATATCGATGGTATTCTCACTGCCCAGACGGTCATAGGCGTTCCCCTGGTCCCAGCTCTCCAGCTTCACCACAAGATCCACCTTCTCCGCCATTTTCACAGCGCCGTTTCCAAAAATGTGGCGAACATCAACTACACCAATGCCCCGCAGCTCGATGTAATTCCGGATCAGTTCCGGCGCTGTCCCCACAAGCGTAACCGAGTTTATCTTCTTAATGTTAACCGCGTCATCGGATATTAGCCTGTGGCCGCGCTTTATCAGCTCTATGGCCGCTTCGCTCTTCCCCATCCCGCTTTCGCCGAGGATGAGAAGACCCTCTCCATAAACCTCCATGAACACACCGTGCCGCATGATTCTCGGTGCAAGGGCATTGTTGAGCTTTGTCATCATCGAGACCATGAGCTCCGACGTCTCCTTCCGTGATCTGAGAAGCGTCATATCATGCTCTCTGGCGGAGGCGGCATACTCAGGCAGCATCTCCACATCATGGGCTATTATAAGCGCCGGTATCCCGCTCGCCATCAGGTTGTCTATCCGCCTGTGGCGGTCCTCCGCGGAGATGTCCATGAGGTAAGCAGTCTCGTTGATTCCGATTACCTGAATCCGGTTGGTTGTGAAGTGACTGTAATAGCCTGTGAGCTGTAACCCCGGACGGTTCAGCACAGGGGTATTGATTATGATCGTCTCATAATCGCTTGATCTGTTTACAACTTCAAGACCCGCCTCCCCCTCAACCAGTTCCTTTAACAGCATACCATTTTGTGTCTCCATCGCGTACCTCCTTAGCTCTCTCACGAACTATATGCCAATACTGCGTCCGGCAAGCGCCGGCTATATTAGGTATTTTATACAAATTTCGCGCTTTTTGCAACCCCCTGAACGTAGTTTTTAATATATTTTAAAAATTATCTTGCTTTTTCACTCTGCTTCTGTTATTATGTGTGAGCTGTTGAGTTTTTTGTAAGGGGGTGCAGCAGATGGCAAAGTGTGAATTTTGCGGAAAGGGTGTCTCCTTCGGTATTCGGGTGAGCCACTCTCACAGAAGATCCAACCGTACCTGGAAACCGAATGTTAAGCGAGTAAAAGCTGTGGTTGACGGCTCCAACCGCCATGTTTACGTCTGTACAAGGTGCCTCCGCAGCGGCAAGGTAACCCGCGCCGTTTAACATTCAAAAAAGATATACCCGGTGCTGATTTGCTGCCGGGTATATTTTTTAATGTCCGCGTGACTTTTTAGTCCCAGCCAGCGCATCACTTTCTCAGGGAGCGGCTGCTGCATGGACGTCTGCCATGCTTCGAACTGCCGCTCAGAGTCTGCACTTTTATTGATATGAATGATATGAATTTTTGCAAAGCGGAGGAGCGTATATGTCGATAATCTACGATGCCTCAGACAAAACCATCGCCCTGCACACCCTCCACACCACCTACAAGATGAAGATTGGTCCCTGCGGCTTGCTGCTGCACACCTATTATGGACCGCTGGCTGAGGGCAGCTTTGGAGACGCTGTTACATACTGCGACCGGGGCTTTTCCGGGAACCCGCACGACGCGGGGAATGATCGCTCCATTTCTGAGGACACGCTGCCTATGGAGTACCCCTGTGAGGGCGGCGGCGACTACAGGGCCACCGCCTTTGGGCTGCGGCGTGCGGACGGGACAGCAGGCTGTGATCTGAGATATGTACGTCACACTATTGTGTGCGGCAAATACCGTCTGCCTGGTCTGCCGGCTGTACACACTCATGACGAGGCTCAGACACTGCTTGTAACGCTGTCGGACGATAGTACCGGAGTGGAGGTCACGCTGCAATACGGTGTGCTCCCCGACAAGGATGTCATAACCCGCGCGGCTCTGATACGCAACACGGGTAAAACCCGGCTGACTATACAGAACGCTGCCAGCATGGCTCTTGACATGATTTCCGGGGACTGGGATCTGATGCACTTCAGCGGCAGACACGCAGGTGAACGGACACCTCGCCGTGTACGTCTGGGACAGGGGGAACTGGTCATTGGCAGTCGCCGTGGGACCAGCAGTCACCATGAAAATCCCTTTGTAATTCTTGCGGAGGAGAGTACAAACGAGGACTATGGTCAATGCATAGGCACAGGATTGCTCTACAGTGGTTCCTTCGCCGCACGTGCCGAGAGAGACGCCTTTGGAACAACCCGTCTTGTGATGGGCGTTCAGCCGGAGCGTTTTGACTACCCCCTGGATCCCGGAGAGGAGTTTCAGACCCCCGAGGCAGTGCTGTGCTACAGCAGTCAGGGGTTTTCCCTTATGAGTCATCGTTTCCACCGGCTGGTGCTGGACAACATCTGCCGAGGCCCCTGGGTGTCGGTTCCGCGTCCTGTGCTCATTAACAACTGGGAGGCAACCGGGATGGATTTCACCGGTGAAAAAATACTGGCCATAGCCTCCCAGGCTGCTGAGCTTGGCGTGGAACTGATGGTACTTGATGACGGATGGTTCGGCGCAAGGAATGACGACAACGCCGGGCTTGGGGACTGGACTGTAAATGAAGGTAAGCTGGGCTGCACAATCGGGGAGCTTGCCGACAGGATACGCGCGACCGGCATGAAATTTGGTCTCTGGATAGAGCCTGAAATGGTCAATGAGGACAGCGACCTCTACAGGATGCACCCTGACTGGGCGTTTCAGATTCCGGGGAAGCAGCCTGTACGTGGCAGGAACCAGCTTGTACTTGACTTCTCAAGGCCGGAAATAGTTTATGCAGTTTTCATGCAGATCTCATCCGTGCTGGACCAGTGCCACGCGGACTATGTGAAGATGGACATGAACCGCTCCATCTGCGATGTGTACTCCAGCACACTCGACACTCAGAGTCAGGGAAAAACTCTTTACAGGTATGTGCTGGGTGTTTACCGGTTTATGGAACTGCTGCTTGACCGCTACCCCAATCTTCTGCTCGAGGGCTGCTCAGGCGGCGGCGGACGGTTTGACATGGGCATGCTCTACTACTGCCCGCAGATATGGTGCAGTGACAACACCGACGCCATCGACCGCATCCTCATACAGTACGGCACCAGCTTTGGCTATCCCGCCGCCTCCATGGGAGCACACGTCTCCGCAGTGCCGAACTATGCCACTCACCGCAT
>CAYPMJ010000038.1:0-16281 GCA_964411785.1 uncultured Oscillospiraceae bacterium | reverse complement strand
AGCGAAGCGAAATGGTATAATTGGCCATGCGCTTAAAGCGCGGCCTTAAATCAAGTATAATAGCCGCTTTGCGGCTATTATACATGAGAGTTAAACCATTGGCCAGTCCTTTTTTCAATTTACCTCTGGCTCCCTTGCCTTAGCGCATCAGCCCAGGCGTCAAAATGGTCAAATCTGCTCATTGAAAAAACGGGCCGCTTCTGATAAAATAAGAGTGTGCCGTACAAAGGGCGGGCAGGTCCGCCCTGAGCTTTCCGGAAATTCAAAACAGTCTGCAATGACAAACCGTCGCCTCGCCGTGAAAAAAGCTGCGGGGTGAGGGCCTGTTGTTGTACTTTTTTTGCCGTATATACGGCGTTAAATGGAAAAGTGTCGAGAAGCTTTCCGGAAAGGGTGGAGAGGAAATGAGTTTTTTTAATCTGGACGGTAAATTTTTTTCATTTATGCAAAAGCTCTTCTATCTTATGGTGCTCAATGTGATTTTCATTGTCATGTGCATCCCGGTGGTGACCATAGGCGCAAACTGCACGGCTCTGGGGTGCGCCACCCTGCATATGCACCGCGGGCGGGACGGATCACCTCTTAAGATCTATCTGCACTCCTTTGCCCTCAATTTCCGCCAGGCGACGGTCATATGGATGCCGGCGTGCCTTGTTTCGGCAGCGGCAGTTTATGATCTCCTGCTCTCGTCGAGGCTTGGCGGCGTGCATCTGGCTCTCAGATATCCTATGCTCGCTCTGCTTTTCATCATACTGCTCCTGCTAAGCTACATATTTCCGCTGCTCGGACGGTTTGAGAACACATGTCGTCAGACCATAAAAAACGCTGTGCTTATGTCACTGCGCCACCTGCCCTGGACGGCGATGCTTCTTGTTGTGGAGCTCTTCCCCGGGGTCATGTATGTCTTCGGCCAGCCTGAGATTGCAGCGGGTGTCCTTGCGGTCATGTCCATCTGCGGCTTTTCAGGCGTATCCTATATCCTCTCATGGTTTTTCGAGTACAGGATATTCCCATGCTACATCCCGGAGAGGGGGTGGGAGTGACATGAAGGTCTTAAAGCGGCTGCTTTACTCATACCTTATTATCCTCCTCATATGTATCTCAGCGTTCTCCTTCTTCATACCGAGGTATGTGCTTGACGCCATGACCACCGAGATCAAGGAAAATCAGATGGACAGGCTCGCCAGCGTATCCGCTCAGATGGACGCATACATGATGGAGCTGTTTTCTGTGGCAAACAACATAAACCTGAATTGGTCGCTCAAGCCCTTCACCCTCAAATCCAGCCATTACAGCGAGACTCTCGCGGCCTCGGAGCTTAAGAAGTACCTTGGCGCGCTCAGCTATGTATCGGAGCTGGGATACTACATCCGCGGGGACGACTATATCTACACGTCTCAGGGGAAAATACTCAAGGAGAACTTTCTTAACACAGCCGGCGGAGGCAGCCGCTACCGGTTCAACAGACTCTCAAACGACGCGTTTTTCGAATACTTAGACGGGTGCTCCGAGCCTGTCGCCCTCTCGCTCCGGGACTTAAGCTACGATGACGGAAGCCTCTCGTACTGCATGTACATCCTCCCTGTGAACATGAGCTCCAACCTGCCCTACGCCACAGTTCTCTACGTTCTGAACCTCTCGGCCCTCGAACAGACGTTCTCGGGAGTACTGGATAAACCGGGGACTGTGTCTGCTGTCTACGACAGGAACGGCAAATCCTTTGTCGTGTTCGGCATCTCCCCCTTTGATGAGGAGCAGAACGCCCTGATAGACAGCTTTGTGCGCAGCTCCGACGGCGACAGCACAAGGCTTGCGGAGCTCTTCGGCAGAGAATACCTGATGACCTCAAGAACCATGAGCTCCAGCGGCTGGACATACGTGACGGCCACAGATACGCAGGAGAGCTTCAGCCCTGTGCGCAGCCTTGGCACCATGTCGCTCATCTTCGGCGGACTCCTCTTCGCCAGCGTGGCATTCGTCAGCTTCTTTCTCATAAGATATAACTACATGCCGATCCACAGGGCCAAGAACCAGATGGTATCCGAGCTTGACGGCGACGAGTCCTTCAGAGAGAACGACGACGAGCTTGTAACAATTCAAGAGGGCATTTTCGCACTGAGCGACCGGATAAGCACATTGAGACGCCAGATAGAGCGTGGTCAGGACGCCGCCCGTGAGTATGTGCTCAGCAGAATACTGAACGGCAGCTACGAGACCCGCGACGACCTCATGAAGGCAGCAGGGGATGCGAACCTGGAACTCACAGGAGACGGCTTTCTCTGCCTTCAGGCAAGCTTCGCCAGCGCCCCCGAGGCTGTCAGAAAGAGGGGCCTAATAACAGCAGCGGAGGCGGCCTGGACAGGACCTGCCATATACAGTGTGGAGGGGACGGATAAGAACGACGTCCTTTTCATACTCTCCTTCAGCGCTGACAGCGGGTACAGCTCACCGGTTGCACGGCTCTACGATTCCGTAAGCTCACAGTATGACGGGCGCATCTTCTTCAATGTCGGCGCACCGGTGGACGACATCATGAAGGCAAGCCAATCGCTCATGACGCTTGTGCAGTTTGGCGACTATCGCTATCTCCACTCAGAGCAGAGCATCGTCTTCTACGACGAGTGCGTCGCCTCAGAGCGCGTGCCGGCTGATGAGTCTGAGATAGATATCATGATAGCAAATCTCGAGAGCGCCCTCCGGCAGGGCGACGGAGCCGAGGTGAAGCTTTGCCTTGACAGGATAGCGGCGACCATGAGCGAGAGGGAGTTCCCCTACAGGTGGTGTAAGTGGAAGCTGTTCTCACTTTCGTCTGCCATCCTCGATGTGACCCGCTCAATGAATCTTGTCATTGACGACGACGAAAATATTATTACGGACATATTCGCAGTGACGGAGTCGAGCAGCGTACAGCAGAGCTTTGTCCTGCTGGAAAAGATACTGGAGAGCCTGACAAAACAGATAAATGAGGCCCGAAGACGCCGCCAGGACGCCTCAATTCAGAAGATATTTGACTATCTCGCCTCAAACTGCTATGACTACTCCTTCTCTGTCAGCAAGATGGAGGAGGACCTGGGCATCTCAAAATACTATATAAGCCGCTATGTGAAGGCTGAGACAGGAATGACCATTCAGAGCTACGTGTCGTTTAAGCGACTTGAGAGGACGAAGGAGCTGCTCAGCACCACGGATATGAAGCTGGCGTCCATCGCCCTTGAGGTGGGCTTCATGAACGCATCCTCGCTCATCAAGAAATTCAGGCTCGAGTTCGGGATGACACCGACCGAGTACAGAGCCGCCTCCACGCACCGGGAGCCGCAGCCGTAAGGGAGAAAACATGCTGTAAAATCATCGTCGGAGATATCCCCTCCGACGATGATTTTTTCTACCTTCTGCTCAATTGTCGGTTTTTCCTCCCATAGTGCTCTTTTAAAAAATTAGTGTAAGATGGATATTATTTTAAATGAAACGCCATTTTTTAAAAGCATTATATACAAAAAAGCGGTCGGGGTGGTATCATGTGCTCACCGTTTTCAGGGGTTTCCGGAATGGACGGCACACATCGAGGGCAGACTCGGGAAAGAACGGTAACACGAGAAAAGAAAAAAGGAGTTGCATCATGGAAAAGAGAAAACGCACCAGACGATGGCTCGCGGTACTGATGGCGGCCTCAATACTTGTGTCATGCTCGGCCTGCGGCAGTGCGGGCGGCGGGTCGGACGGAGATGGGACATCGGACAACGTCAATGCCTCAGGCTATCCCATTGTCAACAGCCAGATCACCCTGACGATGCTTGACTGCTGTCACAACATGCAGGGCGACAACGCCAAGCTCCCGCTGTGGGACCGCATGGAGGAGCTGACCAACATCCACGTCGATGTAGAGGTTGTACCCTACTCGAACGTCGCGGAACGTGTACAGTTGAGGATGGCCTCCGGGACCATGCCGGACATCATCTTCGGGGAGAACATCATGTCCGACAGCCAGCTCTCCAAGTATGCCGCGGACGGCTCACTTCTGAAGCTCAACGACCTTATCGAGGAGTACATGCCCAATTTTTCAGCCAGGCTTGAGGAGTATCCGGAGCTTAGGGATTTCATCACCCTACCGGACGGCGGGATATACAGTCTTCCGTTCTATGACCCGGTCAACGGTGTCGCAAATGAGATCATATCCGGCGTATTTGTAAACACCGCCTGGCTTGAGACACTGGGACTTGACATGCCAGAGACGCTGGATGAATTTGAGGCCATGCTGTACGCCTTCAGGGACTTAGATCCCAACGGCAACGGCCTGGCAGATGAGATACCCTACGTCTCACACCCCAATGTGAATACGCTCTTCAACGACATGACCACATTCTCCTCCTGGGGCATTCAGACGCTGTGCTCCTGGGGCTTCAAGGACCTCATGTGCATTGACGACGGCGAGGTCAAATACGTGCCGGCCACAGACGAGTTTAAAATGGCCCTCACGTATCTGCGCCGCTGGTATCAGGACGGACTGATGGACCCTGAGAACGCGACGCTCACTCCCTCAGAGCTTGACGCGGCGCTCCATGCAGAGCCGGACGTCTACGGCGTCGTTGTCACCCAGTCCCCGCAGAATCTGATGTACGCATCCAAGATCGACGTGGACACGGGCGACTATCAGATCATGCCACCGCTTAAAAACGATGACGGAGAGCAGCTTATCTCCGCCCGCGTCTCCGTCGCCACACGCGCCGCTGCGGTTGTCACGACCGACTGCGACAACCCGGGCGCCGCGCTCCGCTGGCTTGACTACTTCTACGGCGAGGAGGGCGGACTGTACGCCTGTTACGGCGAGCAGGGTGTTGTCTGGGACTACAACTCCGACGGCGAAGTTGAGACCATCGCCCCGGATGACCCAACTATCGGATATGACCAGTGGTGGCGCACAAACTCCGTAAACGTGCCCGGCATTATTCCAAAGGACGTTACGGAGAACGTGCAGATGCGCGAGAGCTGGAGGATAAAGTATCTCCAGATGCAGAAGCTGGAGCCATACGCCACCACGGAGTTCACCTGGCCGATGCTTGTCTTCAGCCCGGAGGACAGCGACATAATCTCGCTGTATGAGCAGGACCTGCTCACCTATGTCCAGCAGTCCATGGCCAATTTCGTGATCTCCCCTGAGGGGGATATCGAGGCCGGCTGGGACAGCTACATTGCTAATCTCGAATCAATAGGGCTCTCCAGTCTGCTGGAGGTATATAACGCCCGTTACGACGAATATACAAGCTAAGGACAGCGCACCCGGGTAAGCGGACACCTTAAGGGCGCTTTGTCAGCCTGGACACAGCGCCCTTAAGAGGCGGTCGGCAGACCCTTCAAGGAGGTATCTTTCAATGGTTAAAAAACTTATGCGCAGGGTAAGGGCCTGCTATGAGCTGTATCTCTTCCTTGTGCCGCTTCTCATCTGCCTTGTGCTGTTCGCGTATCTCCCGATGGTCGGCATCATCATCGCCTTCAAGGACTTCAAGCCGCGCCTTGGCATCATGGGCAGCCCCTGGGCTGAGGATATTTTCTTCCAGTTCAAGCGCTTCTTCGGCTCATACTTCTTCTCAGATCTGATGGAGAACACGCTCTTTCTCTCAGTGGGCGTTCTGATCGCCTCAGTCCCGCTGGCAGTCATCTTCGCACTCCTCTTAAACAGGTGCGCCGGCAAAAGGCTGCGGAAGCTTGTCCAGAACATCTCCTACATGCCGTATCTCATATCCATGGTGGTGTTTGTGGGCATGCTCAACCTCGTCTTCTCCTACCACGGCGGACTGGTGAACAACATCCTGAACCTCCTGGGGGTGGATGACATCTACTGGATGGGCAACGCGAAATTCTTCCGCCCCTTATACATATGGTCCGGCGTGTGGAAAAACACAGGCTACTCGGCCATAGTGTATCTGTCAGCGCTGACCGGCGTCAGCAGCGAGCTTGAGGAGGCGGCTGTCGAGTGCGGCGCAAACAAGCTTCAGAGGATCATCCACGTGGATTTGCCGGCCATTGCCCCGGTTATATCCACGATGACGCTTCTGGCGGTCGGAAACCTTCTGAATATCGGCTTTGAAAAGGCGCTGCTGATGCAGAACTCCATCAACCTTGAGTATTCCAACATCATTCCGACATATGTGTACACCGTCGGTATCCGCGGAGGACAGTACAGCTTCGGGACAGCGGTGAGCCTCTTCAACTCCCTTCTGAATACCGCTCTGCTGGTGTCTGCGAATTTCATAACGAAGAAGTTCACCGACAGCTCGCTCTGGTAAGGAGGTACGGATGAAAAAACGCAGGAGAAATCATAACGCGATAAGGCGGACACGCGCTGACGTGGTCTTCGACGTGTTCAACACAGTCCTCATGCTTCTTGTGCTTATCTGTATCGCCTATCCGCTCTACTTTGTGGTTCTGGCCTCCGTCAGCGACCCCTATCTTGTGGAGGCGGGGGAGGTGTGGCTCTGGCCAAAGGGCATCAATCTCATAGGCTACACAAAGGTTCTGAGCGACGAGCGGGTCTGGACAGGGCTCAGAAACTCGGCCATATACACGCTGCTCGGGGTTGCGGTGAGCCTTGCCATAACTCTGCCGGCATCCTACGCACTGTCGCGCAGGGACCTGCCCTTTGTGCGCGGCATCTCCTTCTTCTGTGTGTTCACCATGCTCTTCAACGGCGGCCTCGTTGCGACATACTACATCGTGGCCCACCTTCTGAAGCTGGAGAACACCCTGGCTGCCATGATACTGCCCGGAGCCGTGAGCGTCTATCATCTGATGATGGCTCGAACGTTCATGCAGACGAATATCCCCATCGAGCTGCGAGAGGCTGCGCAGATGGACGGCTGCGGCGACACGCGCTTCTTCCTCACCATAGTCCTGCCGATGTCCACATCCCTCATCGCCACTCTCGTTCTCATGTTCAGCGTCGTGCGCTGGAACTCCTATGTGGACGCTCTGCTGTATCTCACGGAGGCAAGGAGGTTCCCCCTTCAGACTGTGATAAAGGAGATCCTGCTGGCGGACGACGCCACTCAGCAGTTTGACAGCGGAACCGGGAGCAACATCATAACGCAGCAGCAGATTGTGACGCTTGTCAAATATTCTGTGGTACTGATATGCAATATACCGGTAGTTGTCATATACCCGCTTGTCCAGAAATATCTGGTAAAGGGCATACTGGTGGGCGCGGTAAAGGGGTGACGGAGTATCCCGTAAAAAGCAGACAGGGCAGATGCGATAGAGACGATCTGCATATATTTTATTAAACGAGGAGCTTTCAAATGGAAAAAGGACACAAATATGACAGATATGTAGTGGATATAACCACGCAGTACCCCGGATATCCCGAGCAGGGACACCACGGGGCATGGATTGCAAAGATAAACGGCGACAATTTCCCGGGCTGCAACGAGTACCTCCCGCACTGGGTTGTGCCGGAGACCATGGAGCACACGCTGGAGCTTCAGAGGGGTGTCGGGCACCCGCCCCATGTCCACAAGGAAAACGAGCTTATTTTCCTCATCGGCTCCGATCCATACCACCCTGAGGAGCTGGGCGGAGTCTGCACCATGTCCTTCGGGGAGGAGATGGAGGAGCACATCATAACGAGGACAAGTCTCCTCTTTATCCCGGCCGGCCTTCCCCACGGCTTTTACCAGGTGCTCAGCTGCGAGAAGCCATTCATATTCTTCCGTGTGCACCAGGCTCCGCACCTCACGACCCGGGCCCGCAGGGACCTTATGACACAGGATCAGATCGACCGCGTGTGGAGCTGGGAGAACTTCCGGGACATAGGCTTTGAGGAAGAGGAATACTGGGATTCCAGGGCCGACTGAAGGGAGTGATGGAGCATGGGTAAGTGTTACCGCGCGGAGCTTGTGGGGGCGTTCGGGTGTCCCATTGACGAAAACCCGACAGCCGTCTTGGAGGAGGCGGCCTTTGCTGCAAAGGGGCTCTTTTACCGTTACCTGACGATAAAGGTTGAGAGGGACGATCTGAAGGCCGCCATGGAGGCCGTCCGCGCATTAAATATGCGGGGCATCAACCTCACTATCCCCCACAAGGTGAGAGCTGTGGACTATATTGACGAGCTCTCCCCGGCAGCCGGGATCATCGGGGCCGTCAACGTGGTTGTGAACAATAAGGGCCGTCTCTGGGGGGACAACACGGACGGAAAGGGATTCATGACCTCGCTTGAAGAGCGGGGGATATCCGTAAAGGGAAAGAAGCTCACCATACTGGGAGCGGGCGGCGCAGCGAGGGCCATAGGCGTCGAATGCGCACTGAGCGGCGCCGCGGAAATAAATGTGGCGGGGATAATCAGGGAACAGGGCGAGGAGCTCTCGCGCCTCATATGCGAAAGGACACCTGCAAAGGGGGTGTTCATCCCCTGGGAGGGCAGGGCCGGAATACCCGCGGGAACCGATATCCTCGTAAACGCGACGCCGGTCGGCCTCTATCCGGATGTTGACAGCAAGCCTGAGATAGACTACGACGGCATCACCCGGGATATGGTGGTGTGCGACGTGATCTTCAATGACCCCCGCACGCTGTTTCTCCATGAGGCGGAAATACGCGGGGCCGAGACCGTCAATGGCCTTGGCATGCTTGTAAATCAGGGTGCGCTCAACTTCACGCTCTGGACCGGAGCGGAGGCGCCGAAGGACGTAATGACCGAGGCTCTGAAAAAGGAGTTCGGGCTCTGATCAGGCGGGACGCGCAGAGCTTGAGAGAACCGGATATAAGCTGTGTGGACACAGTCAAGGCGAAAGCCGGTGCGGAAGGTAACTCTGCCTTCCGCACCGGCTTTTTTCCGCTGCGTCGGAAGGGCGCAAATCTCACACCTGACTTGCTAAGGGGCGGGAACCTTTAAAACTTTGTTTTAAAGTAATCTGCGAGAGGTTGAAAAAAATCACATAATAGGGTACAATACCCTTTAGGTCAGTCTGTGCGCCTTTTCAAAGCAGCGGCGCATCAAAGAGGGGGTAAGCCAGTGACAGAGGAAAAAAGCCCGGTGAGAACGGTCAGCGCCATGATGCTGATAACTCTGGCGGGAAAGATTCTTGGACTTTTGCGGGACAGACTCCTCACCGTAAACTACGGGAGCGGTATGGAGGCCAACGCGTTTCTCACCGCCAGTCTTATTCCGAGGGTGTTCTTCGACGCTGTCTTCGCGTCAGCCGTCTCCGCAAGTCTCATACCCGTCTTCGGGGAGCTACTGTCCAGGGAGGGGAGGCGGGAGGCGTTTGATTTCGCGGGGAACTTCATTTCCGTCATGGGCGTGCTCTGCGGAGCCCTCAGCGCACTGGGCATTGTCTTTGCCGGGCCGCTGGTCCGTTTTTTCGCCGACGGCTACGATGCCGCGACAACAAAGCTGTGCGTCGAGCTGACGAGGATAATGATGCCGACGGTGCTTTTTACAGGCGTGGCATTTTCTTTCGTGGGGATACTCCAATCCCTGGATGAATTTAATATACCTGCGGGGCTGAGCCTGTTCTCCAACGCTGCTGTCATAATCTATTACCTGACTCTGAACAGAAAATTCGGCATAAAGGGGCTGGCCGTCGCCTTTCTGGCGGCGTGGCTCCTTCAGGCTCTGGTGCAGATACCGGCGCTCAGGAAGAAGCAATTTAGCTTCCGCCCGTCCCTGTCGGTGAGGTCGGAGGGGATGCGGAAGGTATTCCGCCTCATGCTCCCGGTGATGGTAAGCGCGTGGGTGCTGCCGATAAACCAGGCGCTGAATGACAAATTCGCCTCGCGGCTCTTCAACGGCGCCGGCGTGACGGCAGTGGACAGGGCGTATAATCTCTACACCGTCATAGCCGGGGTGTTTGTGCTGGCTGTGACGAACTACATTTTCCCGCGCCTCACAAGAGAGAACGCCGGCGGCGACAGCGGCGTTCTGCGCGAGACTGTGTCCGGGGCAATGCACACAACGCTCTTCATCGTGATTCCGATGACCGTGGGTCTCTCGGTCTGCGCCGAGCCTCTTGTGCGCCTCATCTATGAGGGCGGGGCCTTTGACAGCTTCTCCGTGGACATAACCTCAAGGGCGCTTCGCGTCATGGCGCTGGGGATGGTGGGCTACGCTGTCCAGGCGGTGCTCTCAAGGGTATACTTCGCTGAGCAGAGCGGGAGAGCTCCGCTGCTGGCAGGGGCAGTGTCAATCGCCGTAAATGCCGTGCTGTGCGCCGTGCTGACAGAACCGCTGGACGTTGCGGGTATCGCCGCTGCCTCTGCCGCATCATTTACGGTGAACGGCGTGCTGCTGTATCTGCCGCTTAAAAGCCGCGGTCTGCGGTTCCTGGATAGGCGCTTCCTGCTAGACCTTGCGAGGATCACCGTCGCTGCCGTCGCGATGGGCGCTGCTGTCCTGGGCGTGGAGGCGATTCTGGCGGAACGTGTGGGAAGAATTCTGGGACTTGTTCTGCCGGCGGCGGCCGGAGTTGTGGTATATGGCGTGCTGACGGCGCTGTTTAAGGTGCCGGAGCTTGAGCTTTGTGTGAGCGTTCTGCGGAAAAAGCTCGGAAGGGGAGAACGGCAATGAGGAAAATTCTTGAGGCGAGCGTGGTCTTCCGCTGGCTCACGGCAGCTGCCCAATGGTTTGACAGTCAGTGGAGGAGGAGCAGACTCTCTGTAATCTTCACCGGCGAGACCGTAAGGGAAAAGGGCCCTGCAAGCCTGGCGGGTCGGCTTGCGGCGTGGCTGCACTCGCTCTGGTGCGGACTTTTTGAGAAGCTTCGCCTCACAAGGGCTTTGCAGGGCTCGGTTTTTAAGAGAATGTTTTTCTGGTGCGCCACGGCGACGGCGCTTGCTCCGCTTGTGCCCACCATGGCTGCGCTGGCGCTTGCGGCTGTGGGGGTTTTGTCGGTTATGGCTGCGTTTGGCTGTGACAGGGAGCTGAGGCTTCATTATTCGCCGGTGAATAAATGGACGATCCTCTTCGCGGCAGTTTATCTCACGGGGACCTTTACTTCTGTGGACCTGGCGGGGAGTCTGGAGAGCGGTCTTCTGACGGTGTTCTTCGTGCTCTTTACGGTTGCGCTGCAGGCCTCGGTGACTGAGCGCCGGCAGGTGGACAGGATTATTTACCTCATCACAGCCGCCGGGGCAGTGATGTCGCTGTTCGGCATACTGCAGGCATTGACCGGTATGGAGAGCGACAAGGCCTGGATAGATGAGGATAGCTTCTCGGATATTACTCTGCGTGTGTACGCCTTCCTGGATAACCCCAATGTGCTGGCGGAATATCTGCTGCTGGTAATTCCCTTCGGCGTGTCGTGCGCCGTGACGGCGCCGTCACGGCGGGGAAGAATTCTGGGGGGACTAGCCACAGCCGCCATGGTGGTGTGCATGCTGCTCACCTACTCCAGGGGCGGCTGGCTGGGTCTGCTGCTGGCAGCTGCGCTCTTTCTTGTGCTGCTTGACAGACGGACTGTGGTTCTGGGAATAGCGGGGATAGTGGCTCTTATCTTCGTGCTCCCGGATTCAATTCTGGACCGCTTTACAAGCATCACGGATATGACCGACAGCTCCTCCTCATACAGGATTTCAATCTGGCTGGCCTCACTGAATATGCTGCGGGACTACTGGCTCTTCGGCGTGGGCACCGGTCAGGCGGCCTTCAGCCGGATATATCCGCTCTACAGCTTCAACGCGGCCTCCGCCGCGCACTCACACAGCCTTTACCTCCAGGTCGTCTGCGAGTGCGGAGTGCTGGGACTTGTCACCCTTGGCGGGGCGGTGTTTTCATGCATCCGCGCCGCGGGCTCGGCGCTGAACGCTGCGCTGGACAGGAGGACGCGCTTTCAGCTCATCGCCGTCCTCTCGGCGCTCACGGGGTTTCTTGTCCAGTCGGCAGTGGAGTATTCATTTTATAATTACCGCGTCATGCTGATGTTCTGGGTTGTAATAGCCTTAGGGGCGATGCTCTCCCACAGCTGGCCTGAGGAGGCGACGCCATGATACGGGTGCTCAACATAGTGAGCGACACGAATATAGGCGGCGCGGGACGCGCAGTGCTGGCGTACCTTGGCGGGATGGACAGAGGGAGCTTCGAGGCGGCGGTGCTGCTGCCGCGGGGGAGCATGCTTAAAGGTCCCGTGGAGGAGCTGGGTATACAGACCTTTGAAATAGACGCAATGCGGGACAAATCCTTTGACAGAGCGGCAATACGTCTCCAGAAGCAGGTGATACGGGACTTTGACCCGGACATAGTCCACACCCACGGCTCTCTCTCAGGCCGCATAGCGGGGAAGCGCTGTGGGAAGAGAGTGGTGTTTACAAGACATTCTGCCTTTCCGTTCCCGGCTTGGGTGAGAAAAACGCCGGTGAGGCTCATCTACAGGGCACTGTACGAGCATTACGCAGACAGGATAGTCGTAATATCCCCCGCTGGGGCGAAGCTGCTGACGGACATCGGCGTCGATGAAAGCAAGCTTGATATCATGATGAACGGCGCTGCCAGGGTGCCGGAGGCCTCAGCGGAGGAGCTTGATAAGTTCCGCAGGACGCACGGTATCAGTCCGGGCGAGCTGACAGCCGGCATCCTCGCAAGAATAGAGGAGTACAAGGGACACCTGTGTATCCTGGAGGCGCTGCGGCTTGTGCTGGACCATGGCGTCAGGATGAAGCTCATAATCGCGGGTACGGGCAGCTTTGAGAATGAGGTGCGGGCGGGGGTTGAGAGGCTGGGCCTTGGGGAGTACGTCATTTTCACCGGGTTTGTGAGCGACGTATCCACGGTGCTCTCAGCTATGGATATTCAGATAAACGCGTCCTATGTCTCTGAGACGTCGAGCCTGTCCCTTATTGAGGGAATGAGCCTTGGGATACCCATGGCGGCGTCGGACTGCTGCGGGAACCCGTGGGTAGTGGACGACGGAGTATCGGGACTTCTGTTCACACCGCAGGATCCGGCGGCGCTGGCGGAATGTCTTGAGAGACTGTCTGACGAAGCTCTGAGGCGTCGCCTCGGGGAGGGAGCGAGGGAGGCGTATGAGGCGCGTTTTACGGCGGAGCATTACGCGCACGGGCTGGAAAATGTTTACCGTAAGGCCCTTGGAAAGGAGAAACAATGAAGAAAAAGGGAATAGGACGTTTTTTTAATCTCTTCGATGTGATAGCCATTGCTGTGATACTGGCGCTTGCCGCAGTGCTGGTGCTGGTGGGCAGGGGCCTGGGAGGGGACGGGGAGAGCATGGAGATAACCTATGTTGTGGAGATACCGTCCATTCAGGAGAGTATGGCCGGTCTCATAAGCCCGGGGGACGCGCTTGTGGACCGCATAAAGAAATATGACGTCGGAACGATTGAGAGCGTGGAGCTGAGCACCGCCAGGGTGCTGGTGAACGACCAGATAAACGGGGGCGCTTCGTATGTTGAGGTGCCGGACGAGTGCGAGGCAGTGATAACGATAAAGGCGCCGGCGGTGGTGACGGACACGGAGATCACGGTCGACAAGGGATATGTCATCCGCGTGGGCTCCTCGGTTGTGCTTAAGGGCCCGGGGTATCAGATATCAGGCACGATCATAGCGCTGAACAGGGAGGAACTGGAATGAAAAGGAAGCTTGTTGACAGCGACGGACGGATTCTGGGCAGGGTGAGCGTTGTGGATCTGCTCTGTCTGGCTGTGGCGCTGGCGCTGGCCGTGATGGTGTGTGTCCGGTTCTTCTTCTCGGGCGATGTCACATCCGGCGGAGATGACAGCTTTTCGTACGTGCTGAAAATATCCGGCGTCAGGCAGTTCACGGTGGACGTGCTCGAGGTGGGAGACGTCCTGTACGAGTCCGATTCCGATACGGTGCTGGGGACTGTGCGCAGCGTGGAGGTTGAGCCGGCGGAGCAGTATTACAGCACGGTTGACGGCAGGTTCGTCAAGGCGACTATCCCGGAGCAGTTTGACCTCTTTGTGACCGTTGACGCGGAGGGGCTGGTGACAAACGGGCAGTGCTACGCCTCAAGGACAGTTGAGGTGAGCGCAAACGGGTACCTGTACTACACGACGAAATACCTTGTCGGCGGAGGGACAGTCTGGAGCGTCCAGCCGGAGGGTGATGGATGAAGATACTGATGGCCGCGATGGGCCTTGATATAGGCGGGGCGGAGACGCACGTGGTGGAGCTTTCAAAGGAGCTTGAAAGGCAGGGCCACGAGGTGCTGGTGGCGTCCAACGGAGGCGCGTATGTTCCGGAGCTCACAGACGCCGGGATAAGGCATTTCAGCGTCCCGATGAACCGTCGCAGCTTAGGTCCGATGCTGGAATCTCTTCTTGCGTTAAGGAGGATAATCCGGAAGGAGCGTCCTGACATAGTCCATGCCCACGCCAGAATACCCGGCTTTCTCTGCGGACTTCTGAGGAGAACCATGCGGTTCCCGTTCGTAACCACAGCCCACTGGGTATTCGATACGGGCGGGATGCTGCGGTTTCTCACAGACTGGGGAGACAAGACCATAGCAGTGTCAGAGGATATCCGCAGCTATCTTGTCGGGAGCTATGGCCTCGATGAAAGAAATATATTCGTCACCATAAACGGGATAGATACGGAGAAGTTCTCGCCGGCAGTATCCGGCGAGGCCGTCCGGCGGGAGTTCGGCATCCCGCTGGACGCCAGAGTCATAGTCCATGTGAGCCGGCTCGACGGGAGCCGGGCGCTGGCGGCGAAGTATCTCATAGAGGCGGCGCCGGAGCTTGCTGAGCGTGTGCCTGGTGTGGTTGTGCTCATAGCGGGGGGCGGCGAGGTCTATGAGGAGCTTAAGGAGCTTGCGGAGGAGGCGAACAGGCGCACAGGGCGAAGGTGCGTCGTGATGACAGGACCCAGGACGGACATAAACGCCGTGGCTGCAGCGGGGGATGTTTTCGTTGGCGTTTCCCGCGCGGCGCTGGAGGGCATGAGCGCGGGGCTCCCCACAGTGATAGCCGGGAATGAGGGCTATATGGGGGTGTTTACCGAGGAGAAGCTTAAGTCCGGCATGGAGGGGAACTTCTGCTGCCGGGGCTTCCCGCAGACGGAGCGTCAGCGCCTTGAGGAGGATGTGGAGGCGTGTCTCCTCATGCCTGAGGATGAGAGACGCCGACTTGGTGAGCTGGGACGCGCAGTGGTGCTGGAGCACTACTCAGTCCGACGCATGGCGCAGGACGCGCTGGACGCCTACAGAGCTGCGAGGGGACCTGGCAGAATTGTGATGAGCGGCTATTACGGCTTTGGAAACACAGGGGACGAGGCAATTCTGGAGTCAGTGCTGGGACTTATCCGGGAGACGCGGCCTGATTCGGAGGTGACGGTTCTCTCCCGAAGTCCGAAGGCAACAGCCGGGGCATATGGATGCAGGGCAATCCAGAGGTTCTCACCGTTGAGTGTGACGCGGGCAGTGCGCAGGTGCGACATACTTGTCTCAGGAGGCGGGAGTCTGCTTCAGGATGCCACGTCCTCACGTTCCATATGGTATTACCTTGCAATAATCCGGTCGGCGGAGCGGAAGGGGAAGCGGGTTGTGCTGCTGGCCAACGGGATAGGCCCGGTTCACCGCGCCCGCAACAGGAAGGGGGTGAAGGAGGCAGTTGAGAGGGCGGATGTCGTGACGCTCCGGGATGAGGACTCGCTGAGAACACTGCGGGAGATGGGGGTGGAGCGGGGAGATATAACCGTGACGGCTGACCCGGTGTTTCTGCTGCCGCCTCCGGACGAACAGCGCACGGACGAGCTGCTCTCGGGAGCGGGAGTGAAGGGGGACTTCATTGCGGTATCCGTAAGGCCGCTTGTCGGGGGAGATTTCAGCGCGTCGGTGGCGCGTGTCTGCGACAAGCTCAGCAGGAAATTCAAGGTTACTACAGTATTTGTTCCGTTTCAGCCCTCAAGAGATATACCGGCCAGCCGGGCTGTGTCGGAGCTCATGAGGACGCCGTCGGCAATACTTCCCGCGGGCTGCCTGGCGGGGGATCTGATGGGAGTCATGTCGCGGAGCGTCCTTGTTTTGTCGATGCGGCTGCACGCGGTGATATTTGCGGCCTGTGCAGGTACGCCGACAGTGGGCTTCAGCTATGACCCCAAGGTGGCCGCGTGCCTGAGGATGCTGGACCAGCCATCCGCCGGCAGTGCAGATTGTATAGATGAGGCGCTGGCAGTGGAGTCCGCCTCGCGCATACTCCAGGACAGGAGGACGGCCGTGGAGGCATTGCAGAGGAAGCGGGAGCGGCTGACGGCGCTGGCGGAAAAAAACCGTGAGATATTGAGAGAGCTTTAACAGCTCCATAAAAATGGATTACTGGAGG
>CAYPMJ010000037.1:0-16341 GCA_964411785.1 uncultured Oscillospiraceae bacterium | reverse complement strand
GCTCGCGCGGGGACCCCTTATGCGGCTGCGCATCATTCCTGCGCTATTTCTCCTCGCGCTCCTGCGTTCGCAAGCCATGTCTATTCTTCCCTTTACTCAATTTGGCAAATTTATCCTTAACGTTAAAAAATACTCCCGATAATCAGCCGCTCCATGTCTCTCAGCGACCTCAGACGCGCATACACCAGCTCGGCGCAGATCCGGGACGACGGGTACTGGTGCGAGGCGACGCTCTCAAGGAACCTGTAAAGAGACTCCTCAAACGCGTCTATGTCGCTGTGCTTGAGGATGACGTGGGTGTAAGCGCTGCTCTCGTCCCAGCGGCTGACGGCAAGCCGGGCCCTGCTCTCGGCATCCTCCCAGTCCCCGCGCTCCGCAGCCAGGTCGGCCAGCTCGACAAGGTCATGTATTTCCTCTGTGAGAGAGCTTAAGCTGCGCGTATTAAAAAGGGACAATCCGAATAGAATAAGCAGAAGACCCCCTGCGAAAAGCTCCCTTCTCATCTCCGGCCCTCCCGTTTTACAACCATTATCCTCTCCTCTGAGTCAATGGTCATGAGGTAGACCTCACCAGGGGAATGGAGCTTTCTGTCGCTGAGTGCCTTTTCAAGCCACGCCATGTCCTTGTTGAGAAGCCGCAGATTTTCGGACAGCACGCGCCCGTCGCAGATAAGGGAGATTGGCAGTCCCGGCTCAGGGACTGCAATGCCCATTATTTTAGGCGTCACCGGCGCCTCGGCGACGTACGGCAGAACGCTCAGCGTCCCATTGGCCTCCAGGATGGCGTGACGGACGGTGCTTATGTCCGTCACACCCTTTGCGCGAAGCTCCACATAGAGCTCGTCCAGAGATATTCTGTTCCGGCGAAGCTCCTCCTGAACAGGCCTTCCGTTGTCTATGAGTATGCTGGGTCTGCCGCATATGAGCCGCCGAACGCGGCCAAACCTCACCGACACTCCCGACACCAGCATCTGGGCGGCGAGAAGCGTGAGAACGGGGACAGCTCCATAGAGCAGCGGCGTCCCGGTGTCCTGGAGCGGCTGAGACGCGAGATTTGATATCAGTACCGCCACGACAAGCTCTATGGGCTCCAGCTCCCCCAGCTGGCGCTTCCCCATGATTCTGAGAGAGACAATCAGAAGAAGAAAAATAATCAGCGTCCTAACAAACGATACTCCCATACTATCACCAGCGTTTCAGTCTTCAATGGTAGTATTGCGTCCTTTTTCCATCTTATTCATCTTCAGTGGACGCAGATGGAAAATTATTTCCGGTAAAAAATTGAGATTCATCTTGACAGAAAGAGAAGTTGGGATTACGATTGTCGTGTTGAGTCTGATTATGTCTATATATACAGTCACATTAAGGAGGGAGCAAATGGGTAAATATTTCGGAACCGATGGATTCCGCGGGGAGGCCAACGTTGAGCTGACCGTGGACCATGCCTTCAGAGTGGGACGTTATCTTGGATATATGTTTGGCAGGGGCGATCACAGATGCCGTATCCTTATCGGGAAGGATACGCGCCGTTCAAGCTATATGTTCGAGTCCGCACTGGCCGCAGGTATAACAGCCTCCGGTGCTGACGCCTATCTGCTGCATGTCACCACAACGCCCAGCGTCTCTTATGTCACCAGGACAGATGACTTTGACTGCGGTATCATGATCTCCGCCAGCCACAACCCCTACTATGACAACGGGATCAAGCTCATGAACTCCGGAGGGGAGAAGATGGAGGAGGAGGTTCTGGACAAAATAGAGGCGTATCTGGACAGCAGTCAGCAGCTGCCCTACGCCACACGGGACCAGATAGGCCGGACTGTGGACTACTCAGCCGGGCGTAACCGTTACATAGGGTATCTCATATCCCAGGCTACCCACTCCTATAAGGGAAAGAAGGTTGGCCTGGACTGCGCCAACGGCAGCACGTGGATGATAGCCAAGAGCGTCTTTGACGCCCTGGGTGCGGACACGTTTGTCATAAACAACAACCCCGATGGTCTCAACATCAACATGGACTGCGGCTCAACTCACATGGAGGGCCTTCGGAAATATGTGGTGGAGAAGGGACTTGACGTGGGCTTTGCCTTTGACGGCGACGCGGACAGATGCCTTGCCGTTGACGAGAAGGGCAATGTAGTGAACGGCGACGCGATAATGTATATTTACGCGAAATACATGCAGGAGCGCGGCAAGCTGGGCACCACGAAGGTGGTCACCACAGTCATGTCGAATTTCGGCCTATACAAAGCGTTTGATGAGCTGGGAATAGGCTATGAGAAGACGGATGTGGGCGACAAGTATGTGTGGGAGAATATGCGCGAGAACGGAAACCGCATCGGCGGGGAGCAGTCGGGCCATATTATTTTTGCAAAGTACGCCACTACAGGCGACGGGGTGCTCACTGCAATAAAGCTCATGCAGGTCATCCTTGACAGAAAGCTCCCCCTCTCCAAGCTGGCTGAGCCCGTGAAAATATATCCGCAGGTGTTGAAGAACGTCCGCGTCACGAATAAGGACGGGACACTAAAGGACGAAGACGTGAGGAGGGCCGTTGAGGAGGCTGCGGAGCGGCTGGGAGATAATGGCCGGGTGCTCCTTCGCAAGAGCGGCACAGAGCCTGTCCTGCGCGTCATGGCTGAGGCGGCGACTGAGGACGAGTGCGCTGAAAACGTGGACGCGATAATAGACGCGATCCGTAAAAAGGGCTATCTGCTTTAAGCGCGTCCCGGGAGCAGGGCGTACCGGACGCCTTCAGGGAGGGTGCGCCTTTAAGACCATGTCGATTCTCTGCCTTTTTTGCTTTACGGCGCTTGACAGAGGGTTTTCAGAAGGTTATCATAGGAGCTGCTGATTATGTCGAATCCCGGCAAGGCCGGGCGGGGGGATGAAAAAATGGTAGAGACACCGGAGCTGCTGACGCTTGAGGAGACGCTGGCGGAGCCGCTTTTGAGCAGGAGCCGGTATCCGTGGGAGGCGCTGGACGGCATCAGCGGATTTATAAAATTGCTGGGGGAGACGCTGCCTGAGGCGGAGTACGAGTATCTGGGAGATGATATCTGGGTGGCTCGCAGCGCCGTCATAGCGCCCTCGGCGAATATAAGCGGGCCATGCATAATAGGACGGGACACCGAGGTCCGTCCCTGTGCGTTTATCCGCGGGAGCGCTCTTGTGGGGGATGGATGTGTTGTCGGCAACTCCACGGAGCTTAAAAATGTCATTTTATTCAACTGTGTACAGGTTCCCCACTACAACTATGTGGGGGACTCCATACTGGGATACAGAGCCCACATGGGCGCCGGCTCCATAACCTCCAACGTGAAGAGTGACAGGACGCCGGTGACCGTCCGTGCGGGCAGCGAGCTGCTTGAGACAGGCCGGAAGAAATTCGGTGCGATTCTGGGCGACTTCGTGGAGGTGGGCTGCAACACGGTACTGAACCCCGGGACGGTCGTGGGACGACGCACCAGTATATATCCGCTGTCCTGCGTGAGAGGCTGGATACCGGAGGACAGCATTTTCAAGTCGCCTGACAATATTGTAAAGAGAACGTGACGCGTTTATGGGGGTTTCAGAGAGGCATGCTGCGTATTGAACATCTGACCAAGACCTACGACGGCAGAGCGGCGGTGGACGATCTGTCACTGCATATACATAGCGGTGAAATATATGGATTTATCGGTCCCAACGGGGCGGGGAAGACCACCACGCTGAAGGCCTGCTGCGGCATTCTGAGCTTCGACCGGGGTGAGATACTGGTGGACGGGAAGTCCATCAGGCGCAATCCCACGGCCTGCAAGCGGGTGCTGGCGTACATCCCGGATGAGCCGGAGCTCTATGACTTCATGTCGGGAATAAAATATCTGAATTTCGTGGCGGACATATTCGAGGTGCACCGCCGCGAACGGGAGGAGCTTATTTACGGCTTTGCGGAGCTGTTCGAACTGAAGGATGATCTTGCGCAGCCCATCTCCTCATACTCCCACGGGATGAGGCAGAAGCTCTCAGTTGTGGCTGCGCTAATACACTCCCCGAAGCTTATCATAATGGACGAGCCGTTTGTGGGCCTTGACCCGATAGCCGCGCATCGCCTCCGGGTGGTCATGCGGAGGCACTGCCAGAGCGGAGGCGCAATCTTCTTCTCCACCCATGTGCTGGAGGTGGCGGAGAAGCTGTGTGACAGTGTTGCGATTTTGCGGAACGGACATCTTGCTGCCGCGGGCCCCATGGATCAGGTCCGGGGTGACGCCTCACTGGAGGAGGTATTCCTGGAGCTGGAGGAGACGAGAAATGCTTAAAGCGCTCTTGAAGGTGAATCTCCAGGGATATCTGGCAAATATTACCGGAAGACGGGCGGGAGGCAGAAAAGCCGGCGCTTTTTTTGTGGGAATTCTGTATATCTACGCGGCATGCGCCTTCGTCTTCGTCATGGGCTACACCTTTGACACCATAGCGGAGCCCTTTTATGAGGCGGGACTGGGGTGGCTGTACTTTGCCTTTTACGGTATCCTGTCATTCGGCATCATGCTTTTGCTGACTGTCTTCATGACTCAGTCGCAGTTTTATGATGCAACGGATAACGAGCTGCTTCTGGCAATGCCCATACCACCGGGAAAAATTCTGGCCAGCCGGGCCATGGCGCTTGTTCTGGAGGACTTCATATATGGGCTGATTGTCGCGGTACCGGCGCTCTGCGTCTGGCAGAGGACGGCGCCGCTTGGAGCGCCCGGACTTGCCGCGTTTGCGCTTGTCACTCTGGCAATCCCGTTCCTGGCCTTCGCCGCGTCGGGCCTGCTTGGCTACATCATGCACCTCGTTTTGTCCCGTGTGCGCCGCAGAACGCTCTTCGGGACGATTTTCTCACTGCTGTTCCTGTCAGCGTATCTTTTCGTCTGCATGACAATAAACAGCTACATGAGCGCACTTATCACCGAGAGTGACAGGATAGCCGGCTCCGTTTCCAGAGTAAGGCCGCTCTACTGGCTGGGCGCGGGGGTGTCGGAGGGGAACATTGCGCTTATCGCCAGGGCGCTTGCGGTGATCGCGGCTCTGTTCCTGTTGGTCTACGCTTTCCTGTCCGCGACATTTCTGAGAGAGGCCACCGCAAAGCGGGGTACAGCCAGGGTGAGGAGAAAGCCAGGGACTCTCAGACTGTCAAGCCCGGGAGCTGCACTGCTGAAGAAGGAGCTTGCGAGGCTCTTCTCAAGCACGACGTATTTTCTGAACGGGTGCATTGGAAGTCTGCTGCTTCTGCTGCTTTCGGCATTGCTCCTCTGGAAGCGCGACATGTTCATGGATATGCTGTCGCGTGTCCCGGAGCTCCATGAGTACGCCGGAGCCGCCATGGCCGGGTTCATATGCATCATGCTCTCCATGTGCGTTGTCTCTGCCCCGTCGGTGTCGCTGGAGGGGAGGAGCGTGTGGATCATAAGGTCCATGCCTGTCACGCCGGCGGCTGTGCTCATGGCGAAGGTAAGACTGCATATCGTGGTGACGCTGCCGGCAAGCCTCGTCGCCTCGACTGCCGCATTTTTCATAGTGCGGACGGAACCGCTGATGACGGCAGTTTTGTATCTGCTCCCAGCGTCCTTCACCACGTTCCTGGCGTTTTTCGGAGTGACAGTGAATTTGCTGTTCCCGAGGCTTGACTGGCGCAGTGAGGCGCAGGCGGTGAAGAGCGGAGCCAGTGTGGCAATCACGCTGTTTGGCGGGCTGCTTCTGGCAGCTCTGGCTGCGGCCCTTTACGCTGCACTGCTGCGTGATGTGCTGCCTGCGGATTTCTACATGCTGTGCTTAGCTGTGATATTGACTGCAATGTCACTTGTGCTGTACGCGTATATCCTTGGCGGAGGCGCAAGGCGCTTTGAGACGCTCTCCTGAGGATAGACGCCGGGAGTAAAGCGCCAGATTCTTCCCTCAAGGTCTGCGACGCCCATACATCACCCTGAAAGGCAGAAAAATAAGGCTTGATAGTGATTTATCACTATTAAGCCTTTAATTATTGCTTAAGCTATTGCAGAAGCGCATGAAGATGTGAATTCGAATAATCGCAAAGGCGGCGTTTTAACCGATGAAACGAACGCCTTGCGCCTCAAGAATGGACTTTATCCCGGCATAGCGATTGCGGCTCATAGGAATCGTACGGTCATGGCCCTTGAGCGTTATCTCGTGGGCATTTCCGTAGGGCATGGCGCTGACCCCTTCTATTGCCCAGACGGCCACAAGGAAGGACTGATGTACGCGGACAAAGCCGTGATCGTCAAGTATTTTCTCCATCTTCTCCATGGAAAATTTCTGCAATGTGATCTCCCTGTCCTCCATGTGGATCACGATGTTTCTTCCGGATTTCTCAACGTACAGCACCTTCTCCACATCGAGCACGTGGAATCCGCCGTTAAAGGGCACCCCTATGCGTGCAGCCGAGGGTCTGCTGTTCTGCTTGCCAGACCCGAGTCTCTCCAATACATCTTTAAGGGCCATGGAGCTTAATGGCTTGATGAGAAAGTCCAACGGTTGGAACTTATACCCGTCCAGCGCATACTGAGTATAGCCCGTCACGAAGATATAAGGGAGCTCAGGATACTGATCCCTGAGATACGCCGCCAGCTCAAAGCCGTTTTCGGACTTTAAGGATATGTCTAAAATCGCAAGGTCAAACTCCTGGGATTGCAGGACACGTTTTGCATCCTCAATTGAACAGACACGGGTTATATTTTCACCGGGAACAAAGAGCTCGAGGCTTATTTGAGTTGCGCGGCCTCCGCCCTCATCGTCATCCACGATAAGTACTCTGTACGGATACACGCTCTTCCCTCCCGGTTGTAAATTCTGTCAGATCCTGTTTGGAATTTTTACCACAAACTCTACTTTGCTGCCGTTAAGCTCGTAGTAGACGGAACCTCTATAAAGCTCCAGAATACGCATCACACAGTTGAGCCCGATCCCCTCGTGGGCGTCCTTGCCGGAGAATCCGCACACAAAAAGGCGCTTCAGGTTCTCCGCATTATACACGGTATTTGAGACCCGAATGACGCTGTACCCGCCCCGACGGAGAGTTTCCAGGCGTATCCTCTTGTCCTGCACCGTGTGCAGAGAAACCTCATCCAGAGCGTTTTGCAGAAGATTGCCAATGATCCGGTTTGTGTCATACGGTGTGGAGACAAGGCTGCCAAGGTCGTCGGTTATGCTCACGTCGATCTCACAGCCCTGTTCCCGCGCAAGATCCCGGTAGCCGCTGATCAGCGCACCGATCATGGGCTCTCTGATCTTCATCATCTCGTTCACACCCTGGGAATCGGTCACCACATCCTCTATGTACTTCTGGCTCTCCTCATAGCGCCCCTCACGCAAAAGCCCCGCGACGGCGTGAAGATGCAGATTATAGTCATGCCGCTGGCTGCGGATGATGGTCATGAAGTGGTTAAGCTCCTGCTGCGTCTGGCGGTTTAACAGAAGCGCCCTGTCCTTCTGCCCCACCCTGAGGATCAGGCGGCTGCACGTGACTGAGAGGCCCAGAAGCGCACACTCAATCCCGATGAGCACAAAGCACTGCCTGACGGGAAGCCACATGAGCATACTGGAAACCGGCAGCGCCGCCAGAAAGGGCAGCAGGTTCACCGCACACAGCAAAAGTGTCAGACGAAGAACATTATCCGTATCAGGCTGTCCGTCTCTTGCCTCTGCCCAGACCTCTCCGGAAAAAGCAGCCCTGACAGCAAAAGAACCCCCTGCAAGAAGTCCCAGCCACACAAGGCCCAGGACGATCCTGATGCCCTCCGACTCGTAGCTTATGATCCGGTTTAAAACGCCGTGATCTATCAGCCGCAGCGCACAGAAAAGCAGTGCCCCGGGCGCAGCGCACAAGGCCACCCCACGGCGAAACGCCAGAACCAGTGCCGACCCGCCAAGGCACAGGAGAGCCAGCGCCGTTATGCACATATTAAGGCCAAACCAATTCATCACAAACTCAAGTCCCACAGCTGCCGCACCAAGAAGAGCCGCCATGTTGGCAGCATGGCGGGGCGCAAGGCCGCCAAACGCGAGAACTGTAAATGCCGTGATGAACCCACCTGGAAGGGCGATGGCAAGCGAAATAAGCACTGTCATAATGATCTCATCCGATTATGTTTCAATTCGTTAAAAAGATGAATTTACAACAGTTTAGCACATCCTTTTGCAGTTTGCAATGGATTTTCCTGCACTTTTGCCCGCGCCCTTGAAAACAGGCGGCCGGAGCGTATGCGCACTCCGGCCGCCTGTTCGGGTTTAGTATCAGCCGTAGAGATATTTTGCAAGCAGTTCTTCCACATACGGCGCTTTCCTGGCGCCGGTAAAGCGCTCCACGACTTCCCCGTTTTTGTAGAGGTAAGACGTAGGGACTGCGTTAATCTTGAATTCCTCGCACAGCTCCGGCTGCTCATCCGTGCAGACCTTTGCTATCGTGACAAACGGCAAATCATAGGCAACCTTCTCAAGCTCCTTGGCGTAAATTTTGCAAGGGACACAGGTAATGCCGTAAAAATCCACCAACACCAGCTCCCCTGAGGTGACCTCCCTGTAGTGCTCCGGGTTTTTTACATGGATCATAACCGATCCTCCTTCAGTATACTCTTGCAGTATTCCTGCAAGGCGACGCGAAAGGCAGCTGCATACCGATCTATCTCATCGCCCTCGCCTGACGGCTCCAGTCCCATGGCGATCCCGAAGAGGGCGTCACCCATCTCCCACTGCGTGGCACCACTTGCCTGCTCTATGCACGTATTACGGGTCTGCTCGCCGATCCCGTCCTCAGATATCCCAAAAATATCGCAGTACTGTTTTATAATATGGGATAAATTGAGCTGAAAACGGGCATCATACTCCTCCTTGTCGAACTGCGGCTCACACAGCTCCGTCATTCTGAGAGTGATATGCTGGAGGAGCGCCCTCATGCGGTCCTGGGCCCGCTGGTCACAGGCCTTGCTGTGCTGGAGCTTCACCCAGGCGTCAAAATCCGCTGCGCCGTCAGCCTCGGCATCCAGCCTGACAGCGCCGGGGTCCTCGGGGATAACGCGGCTCATCGCGGAGAGCACCAGGACCCTGACGCGCTCACCCTCCACAGTCGTCTCAAACTCCTCACCGACCTTCTTTCCGGGGACGGACGCCTCAAGCTCAGCGCTGTAGAGCCCAAGACCCAGGGTGACGGTCACAGACTCCCTTGTGTAGCGCGGAAGCCTGCTTTGGAGGGACAGCGTCACAACGCTGTCTGACTCCGCCGCTTCAACAGGGACAAGCTCAATGTGCGCACGGAGCAGGGAATCCGTGGCCTCCTGCAGTTCCCTGGCCTCCTGTTCACGCTCCTCGGCCGTGGGTGCAGTTGTGAGCATCCCGGCGGGGATCTCAATCTGCTCCATCGGAATAAAATTCTTTAAAGTAGATTTCATACTTCCACCTCAACATTCTGAATGTTAACGAAATTCCTGTAGTAATCGCAGGACTCCATAAGCTCTCCATGAGAACCGGAGCCGACGATCTTTCCGTTCTCCATGACGATGATATGGTCCGCGTCGCGAACAGCGCTCAGGTTATGGGCAATCATAATGGTGGTTCTGCCACTCATAAGCTCGGCAAGTCCCTCCTTGACTGCCGCCTCCGTCCTGGCGTCGAGATTCGCGGTAGCCTCATCAAGGAGGAGGTACTCGGGATTCTTCATCATCGCCCGTGCGATGGCCACACGCTGCTGCTCTCCGCCGGAGAGACCGCTGCCGTTGGGACCGATGTCCCCATCTATGCCGCCGCTAAGGGATGATACGACGTCCTCCAGATGCGTGAGACGCACGACCTTCTGTATCTCCTCCTCGGAAACAACCCGATCGACTCCGTAGCAGATATTATCGCGAAGCGATCCGGAGAACAGGTTTGCATTCTGGGTCACGACGCCGAATATGCTGCGCCAGTTTCTGAGCGACACGGTGGAGGCATCAATATCGCCGAAGCGTATTGCGCCGTCAGAGGGATAGAGCCTGTCAAGGATCTTGATAAGGGTGCTCTTACCGGAGCCGTTGGCGCCAACAATGGCGGTCACCTTGCCCTTGGGGATGGTGCAGCTTATGTTCTCAAGCACCGGGATATTCTCGTCATAACTGAACGTCACGTCCTCCAATGTAATATCCTGATCCTGAACATCAATGTGATCACCGGCGCTTATGTCCTCACTCTGCTCCTTGAATACGGCGGAAAACTTTGCGGAACGTCCCAGCATATTTCCAATATCCGCAAAGTAGTTAAGGACCACAAATATAACCAGGCTGATCATGCCTCCGTACAGATAGAACGAGTACAGGATGCTGCCGCTGGGAATGACGCCACGATTGAGCAGAACACCGCCGATACCGAACGCAACGACCACCAGGACACAGTTCGACAGCGTATTGCCTAAAAGGCTCAGCGAGTGTGCCAGCACATAGTACAGCTGACCACGGAAGCGCAGGTTGACAAGGCCCAGGGCCTCGTCCAGCTCTTCATCCTCAGATCCGCTCGCCTTGATCAGCCGGAAGTTGGTCAGGCGCTCAGAAAGATAGGACGTGAATTTGGACAGGCGGTTCGTGATCATCACACCCATTTTGCGGTACATCCGGGAGATAAGGAACATATATACCGCGACGGCGAGATTGCATACCAGGTACCATTTCGTCATGGTGGAGTTCATCTTCCCCATGGAAGTCAGCGCAAAGGTCAGCAGGGAACCAAGGCTCGCGATTCCCAATACCAGGGAAAACGGGGCGGTGGCAATTGAGGTGTCCGAGGTCACGCGGCTGACCAGCCGCCCGGGCGACTGCTTATCGTAGTAGCTGAGAGGCAGATGGACGATCTTATCCCAAAGCTTCGCACTGATCCGGTTGACGGTGCGGTGATCGGCAAATGCGCCAAACAGGTCGCCGAAGGAGCAGATGTAATACAGTATGTACAGCCCCGCCCACGTAGCGATCACGCTGACATCCTCAAAATTACCCGCTGCGATCTGGGTATCAGCACCTGTCCGGGACTCCAGAACATAGGAAGAAAATATGGTGTAGACTAGGGCAAGGATGTAAAGCAGCCAGGGGATCCTGACGCCCTTATACATCCCGAAGAAGCCGGCAAAGCCGCCCTTACGGGAGACCTTCTCCTCCTGTTGTGTCTTCTCATCAACTTTTCCGAAAACGGATTGTCCGTCCTTTTCTCTTTTCATCAGTTATCACCTCCGCTTTGCGCCTTGATAAGCTCAGCATACAGCTGGCATCCCGCCAGAAGCTGGCTGTGCGTGCCCTCAGCGACGACCCTGCCGTCGCTGATCATGATGATCTTATCCGCGTCAATGGCGGTCCTCAGGTGATGGGTGACGGATATCATCGTCCTGCCCTTCATCTTGCTGTCCAGGACCTTCTGGAGCATGACAGAGGAGTCCGCATCAAGAGCCGAGGTCGCCTCATCAAGGATCATATACTCCGTCTCGGACAGAAGAGCGCGGGCGATGCAAAGCCTCTGCCGCTGACCGCCTGAGAGCTTCTCAGCGCCAGAGCCCACGTTGTAGTCAAGTCCGCCAAGCTTATTGACGAATTCGTCTGCGCCCGCAAGACGCAGAACCTCGTCGATCTCCTCATCGCTGACCTCGCGGTTAAGACCGTAGGTGACCAGCTGACGGATGGTGCCCTCCATGGCAGGAGCGCTCTGGGGGACATAGGTAAAGTTGGCGCGATAGGATCTGGAATTCCAGGCGGTGATGTCCTCTCCGCCGATGGTGACAGCGCCGCCGGTGGGCTCATAGAACCGCTCTATCAGGTTGAGCGCCGTAGTCTTGCCGCTGCCGCTGAAGCCCACAAGAACCGTCTTCTGTCCGGCCTTTGCGGTGAAGCTCACGCCATTCAGAACCGGGCTGTCGCCGTAGGCAAAGTCCACATCCTTAAATTCAATATCGCCGCTGACCGGATCGGTTTTTCCGCTCTCGCTCTCTTCCGGCATATCCATGATCTGTGCAAGACGGTATGTCGCGCCCTGAGCCTCCTTGATGTCGCCCCACAGGTCGGCATGAAGGGTGACGTAGCTGCAAAAGGTTGTGGAATAGATATAAAACGCTGCAAAGCTGTCCGCGGTCACTTCCCCGCCAAGCACCAGCACCGCACCGACGATCGTGCAGATGACCATGGGCAGGATGTCCACAAGTCCGGTGATGACAAGTGACAGCCGCTCAGCTACGGAGTACTGATCCTGCGCCCTCTGGCGGCTGTTCAGCAGTCCCTTTCCTTCGTCGCTCTCTTTGTCCTCGCGGCTGTAGTACTTGATAATAGGCAGATTTCCGACCTTCTCCGCCAGCATAGCAGTAAGGCGTGCAATCTCACCCTGCACGTTCATCGCCTTGTTGAACCGGATCTTACCGGACAGCCAACCGCCAAGGATCGTCAGCGGGATGGTGGACAGTGTCGTCAGCGCCAGGCGGACGTCATAGTCCCTGTAAAGAATAAAAACAGCTGTGACCATATAGTAAAGGCGCGGCAGCTCCCGAACTACGAAGCTCCGCAGCATACTGGACATCTTCTGTGTATCTGTGGTGATACGGGAAATGAAGAACCGGGGATTTTGCCGTTCAGCCTCATATACGGGGATCTTAAAGATCTTACGCACAGCGCTGCGCTGCAAATTTCTGTCAATGATTTCTCCCGTCAGCAAATTGGCGGTGTTGTAAAGCTGCTCTAAGAGCGACGACGCGACCAGGACTGCCAGTACCAGCATCAGCAGCTCCAACCGATAGTCACCTCTCAGCATTTGCGCCATATAATTGGGGAAAATCAGGTTAATGGACGACTGAGTCAGTGAAAGAAACAGTGTCACCGCCAACCAGAAATAGGGAAGCCGTGCTTTGTGCAGCATTGAAAAGAAGCGTTTCCATATTTTGCGATCAAATTTGTCTGTGAGCTGGGCGTGATTCTCATCCACTATTTACTAACCTCCTCGAGCACCAGATGCCGATTTGTGCTCTCAATGATAAGCTGCCTGGCGGACGAAGTCCGCCAGGCGCATATAGCCGGCGTTGCTGCCACACTTATTCGACGATTGACGCCCCATAGTAACTGACGTAAAAATCTACATAAGCGGATGCCGTTGTATCTGAGACCATCTCAGCCATCTGGTAGATGGCGATGTTGGCCTCCAGAACATATTGGTCGGAAAACATGCAAATGACCGTGTTATCCTCTTCAATCAGGTCCGCGACCATGCCGTAGCTTTCCGCCTCATTCTGGATCCCCTGGGCGGACTCCACAGAGTCGCAGACATACAGATCGTACTCAGCAACTGCGACCTCATCTTTTGCATAGATGATCGAATACTGGCAGAGCTCACCCTTCTCGACCATGGAAGACACCATCGAAGACTCAGGGCCCATATACAGTACATAGCGGGTGTCGAACTCGATGTCAGTGGGATCGGTGAAAGTGTAGCTGTCAGTGATCTTAACGCCCTCACCGGATGGTGTAGACTTGTCGCTTCCGGACTGACCGGGGTCCTCGGAACCGCTCTCGGGGGTAGTGTCGCCGCAGCCCGCCAGCATTGCGATACAAATAAGCAGCGCCAGGACCATGCACAGGATCTTCTTCATTTTTTTCTTCCTCCTTGATAATTTCATTATAATCAGCCATAGAGCGGGCTGTTTATAAGCTTTTATATTCCGGGCAAGCCATTATAACCTTTTTAACGCAACAGACGCGCGGCCAGGACGGCCCGGAGCGGCTTTAACTTGCTAAAGACAGTTTATCTGAAATTCTGCGGATATGCAACACCATAAGTAAAGACGGGCGATATCCGGACCAATTCTGTCTGAAAAAGCGCTGAAATGGACAGAAAAAAACAAGGTCCGGCGGCCTTGCCCATGTTATCGCCGGCATTGATAAAAAAGCGCAAAAAAAGGGACCTCCGGTGGGATGGCCTCCCGGAAAGTCCCTCTTTGCCGCCTCTATGCTATTTTCACTGCCGCTTATCCCAGGCAATAAATGCGCATATAATATGTATCTTTACGCCTTTGGATTGCGGCGACTTTTTTTGTAAGCTTAGCGTCACTCGTTGTCGCTTTTCTGCTTTCCCTTTTTCATGAATATGTCAATAAGGTTCACAACTCCCAGAATCGCGCACCATCCGGCCCAGATGTTCAGGTCTGTATAGGTCCCTGCACACGCAAATCCCAGAAAAGCGGCCAGGAAAAACAGAATAAGCGCACCAATGGAACCGCCCTTGCCGGTGGATTTTCTTGTGGCAACCTGCACTATGCCCCCTGCCAGCATGAACAGAGCAAGAAAAGCTCCCGCGGTCCCGCTTACCTCGCCGTTTCCGGACAGCGCGTTGCCGAGACCGGCGACGCCTGACTGAAACAGAACAAAAATAGTGAATACCATGCAGAGGATACCTGTAGTTAGTTTTGCCGTTTTCATTTTTCATTACCTCCTCGGGGCGCAAAGCGCCGCAGTCATTCAAAATCGATGAATTCAGGGGTGCATATCTGAAAATGATTATAGCAAAACGTGCAGACGCTCGCTCCCCCCAAAAAGGGGGAATTCTCACTCCAGGGATCCGGATGTTTTCAGTATGGGCAGCTCGTGGGAGGACAGAAGTGCGTTCACATCGAAGATAGTACCCTTGTGGCGGTTAAAGGCGATCATGAGGACAGCATCGCGGGGGACACGGGCGTACAATGGCGCCATGCCATACAGGGTGAGTGCACGCTGCGTCTCATCCAGCGTCATATCGGCTGCATAACAGATCCGCAGAATATAATCTCGCTGCCTGGTGCGCTTTTCTTCCGCAAGCAGTTTGTACCCGAAGCGCATCGGGAGATCCGCATACAGAAAAACCTCCTGCTGCGTCTTCCCATGCTTTTTCAGCATCTTATGCATATAAACCGAGAAGGGACGATCCTCCGTCAGAAGATTTTCGTCGTTCTCCTTAAGGTACTTCTCAATGTCGTCTGCAGAGGCCTGACAGAGGATATTTTCCAATTCATTTGTGGATTTCTCTTCCATGGAGATTTCCTTTCTTAAGTTCATGTGGTAACCGCCGGGCGGTTATCCTGCCCGATTTTAATGCCGCGCTCTCAGTGCATGAAACATGTAAAATGACAGGGACGATTCGGAGTGCGGCATCTTTCACTCTGATTAATCCATCAGCGGATAAAATATGTGGTAACAATATCAAGCAGTATGATCCACAAAGCAATAAGGGCAAAGTCCACGATGGCAATGCCAAGCCAGCGCACATGGCGCTTTGTGCTCCTGGTCAGGATAAATTTCTGATGGACCCCGAGATAGTTACCGTTGAAGAGAATGATGCAAACGCCCAGGATTGTAGCGGTAATACGATTGAGCATTACTTCCTTAAACCCGGCGCCTTCGATCTGCAATCCCGTGCTCACATAGAAGAACAGAATGTAGCCCAGGAATGAGAATATCCATGTGACCAGGTTGCCTGTGCGGAAACCGGGCGGCAGATACCTTCTCCAGCCTTTTTTGCCGTCAGCTCCCGCGGAAAAGCCGCCTGTCGATTCCTCCAGCGCAGCCCGCAGCTCCTCCGCGCTCTGGTACCGCAAGGGAGGAGACAGCTCCACACACTTGCGGACAATCTTCCCAAGCTTTCCTTCGGCGATCTGCGTGCTCGGCAGCTCGCCGCAGAGCATCATATTGATCAGGACTCCCATAGAGTAGATATCCGTCAGCACGCTGGATGGGCCGAAGCCATATTGCTCCGGGGCGGCATATCCCTGAGTTCCCAGGAGCATGGTGTCCCTGCCGGACTGGCTATTGCTCCATTTTGCCGCATTCATATCCAGCAGCTTAACGACACCGTCAGGCGTGATCTTAATATTGGAGGGCTTTATGTCACGGTTTACAATCGCAGGACTGCAGCTATGAAACGCGGACAGGATCGTGCATAGGCATGCGGCGATTTCTACTGTCTGCTTCTCAGAAAGAACCTTCTTCTGCTCCAGAATCTCCTCCAGAGTGTCACCCGGAATATATTCCTCAATGACTGTCAGCACCTTGTTGTCCTCCTCAACGAGGAACAGCTTCGGCGTATTGGCGATGGGATGCTCCAGCAGATAGCGATAGACCTCCGCATTATAGATGGTCAGGAGCTTTTTGACATAAAACTTCCCGGTTCGAACGTCCTGAACCAGATAAACGCCGTGATCAGCTCTGATGTCCGCAACCTGCTGATAGTACGATAGACGCAGTTCCTGATCGATCGTCAACCCGACCATCCCCTTTTTCTCCGAACCGGTGTTGCGGCTATTATACCATGGAGCGAAGCGAAATGGTATAATTGGCCATGCGCTTAAAGC
>CAYPMJ010000036.1:0-16599 GCA_964411785.1 uncultured Oscillospiraceae bacterium | reverse complement strand
CTACCACAAAGCCGCCCTGTTTTCAAGCATTGCAATGAAACATGCGCAGGAAATGGTCATTGACGTTCCCCTCACAGCCGGACTGGCACCGGCCCTGTGATATGCACTTCCTCCGGTGTGACAGCACAGGCCACAGCCATGACCGCCACCCCTCCGTCGGCGGCCCGGCGGAGGGCCTCTCCGAAGGCAGGGTGAGTGGCATCGTTGGGGGAGAACCCGTCTGCACCACCCATCTGGACGACAAAGCACACTGCCGCCTCATACCCCTCCCGCTTTGCTCTGAGAAGCTCCCCCAGGTGCTTCACACCGCGCTGGGTCGGTGCATCGGGAAAATAAGTCCAGCCGTCCCGCTCCAGGGTGCAGCCCTTCACCTCCACGAAGCCCTTGAGTGTGGACCCGGGGTCCGACCGGGCAGACGGGAATGCAGGGGCCGGTTTCAAAGCGTTCCGATCCTCTCCCTCCCAGTAGAAGTCAAAGCGTGAGTTTCCCCACGCTGTCTCCGGCCGCAGAAGTGTAAGTCCGGTCCTGAACCGTCCCGCCTCCGCCCACTCCTGAAACAGACGATTGGGCGCCTGGGCATCCATATTGATGAGAATCGGCCCCCGCGGGGTCTCCTTTTTCACTGCCACCAGATCAAAGGCTGTCTTCCGGGCGGGGTTTTCCGATCTCTCCAGATAGACTGTACATCCCGGGATAAGCAGTTCCCTGCACCGCCCCGTGTTCTTCACATGGACGGTCTCCTCCTTCCCATCCATAAGCACCCGGGCAATAAATCGGTTGGGCCTGGACAGGAAAAGCCCGTCATGTATATTGTTATACCGCATTTCCATACCGTCGTTTCATTTTATTCTCCTGTTTCCTCCCTTTCCGGCCCTGCGCTGCACCCGTAATCACGCTGCTCCAGAGCTGCGCTGTCAATCTGAGGATCAGACCCCCGGCTCAGGCTCCGGCTGCGCCTCCGGCTCTGAGCCTCATAAGTCCACAGATTCAGGCGGCTCTTCTCACGGCTTCGCAGCCTTACTGATACCAGATGATATATCTGCGCATTGTATCACTTGCCTCCCTGCGCTGTATTGTGATATACTAAAGGGGACTTAAGATAAATAAATCCGCAGGGGGATACATGATGGTGCTTATAGACGAACTTAAGGAACCGGGGGCTGAGTTTACGCCTATACCTCTCTGGTTTCTCAATGACGATCTTTCCGCAGATGAGCTGCGGCGGCAGCTGGAGGATTTTCATGCCCACGGCGTGGACGGCGTTGTGCTGCATCCGCGGATCGGAATGGCCCGCCGCATTGGATATCTGTCTGACACCTTTTTCGGATATATCGCGGCGGCGCTTGAAAAGGCACGCGAGCTTCATATGCGAGTGGTCTTCTACGACGAGGGAATGTACCCCTCAGGCTCCGCCTGCGGTCAGGTGGTCGAAGGCCACCCGGAGCTGGCAAGCAGGGGAATTGTCCTCACAGATGTTCCGGCAGCCGGGGACAGGGTACTGTGCCAGCATGACGGCAGATATCTTGTCGCCCGCTTCTCCGGGGGGAGCATCCGCGGCATCCATTACGGGGAGGATGACGGGGAACCTGACGCGCCCCGCAGTGCCGATATCCTGAATCCAAAGGCCGTCAGCCGATTCATTGAGCTCACCCACGAGGCATATTACAGGCGATTTTCCTCCGATTTTGGAAAAACGGTCATCGGCTTTTTTACGGACGAGCCAAGCATTCTCGGGCGATGCGCTCCGGACGGGATGCGCCCCTGGACAGATGGCTTTGAGGACGTATTCACCGCGGCCGGAGGACGGCTTGAGGGTCTTTTTGCCCTTTTTGAAAACGAGGAAAACGAGGACACCGCTCTTTATGAGCGCCTCATTGTGGAGAGGGAGAACGAGGTCTACTACCTGCCGCTGTCCAGGTGGTGCTCCGACCACAGCATAGCCCTGATGGGCCACCCGGCCTCCTCCGACGATATTGAGCGGGAGCGGCACTTCCACATCCCCGGCCAGGACCTTGTCTTCCGCCAGGTGTCCCCGGAGGCCGGCGACCTTGTCGGGCGTGATTCGGTGCAGGCCAAATGCTCCGCAGATGCCGCAAGACTTCTGGGAAGGCGGCGCAACTCCAATGAGTGCCTCGGAGTGTGCGGTGAGTGCGGGAACCCATGGCATCTTACCGGAGCGGACATGAAGTGGTTCATAGACTATCTGGCTGTCCGCGGCGTCAACATGTTCATTCCCCACGCCTTCTACTACTCCATTGCCGGCGCACGCCGCGACGAGCGTCCGCCGGACGTCGGCCCGAACTCCATCTGGTGGCCGCACTACAACGTCTGGTCACGGTACATGCGCCGCCTGTCCTGTCTCATGACAGACACCGAGCTCATCGCCCCTGTGGCAGTGCTGTGCCGGAACAGGGAACTTATCCCGGATACCGTGGCGGAGCTTTTCCGCAGTCAGATTGGATTCATGTACATACCTGAGAGCCTCTGGGGAGAGTGCAGGGATGATGGCGGTCTGCTTTTCTGCCGCGGCATGCGGTTCTCCGCCGTGGTTGACCCTGAAAACCGCTTCCCGGGCGTCGACCGCAATATCCTGAGCGTCTGCCGGGATATCGTCTGTGACACCCCGCAGCCCTCTCTGCGGGCCATACATTTCAGACGTCTCAACACTGAATGCGTCTTTGTCGTAAACGCCGGCGAAGGCATCATTGACACCGGCGTCTCCCTGCCCTTCGGGGGATTTTCAGGCCAGTGCGACCTCTGGTCCGGGGAGACGCGAAGGTTTGACGGGCGCCTCACACTGCCCCGACGCGCAAGCCTCCTCATCTTCGCCTGTGACAGGCCGGAGTATGAGGCCCTGCCTGACAGCAATGGGAAGAATGCGCCGTCCATTAAGTCCCCTGAGTTTACGTGTGTAAATCGGGATCTGCAAAACGCTGCCGTCACGTACGCTGCCACGCTTCCAAAGGGGCCGGGCGGCGTGATGACCCTTGAGGCGGAGGAGGCGGCCGAGCTCACCGTCAACGGCCGGTTCGCCGGATTCTCCTTCTGGGGCCCGCACAGATTTGACCTGACCGGGCTTCTCACAGAGGAGACAAACGCTCTCAGGCTTGTCGTCACCGGCTCAAGGGCCGCGGTCTACGGCAGAAGCGTACCATTTGGCATCATAGCCGAAGAGCGCAGATAAAGGAGCAGCGCGGCCAGCGCTGCATGGAAAATCAGCAGCAAAGGGACGCCAATGGTAAATTTCCGATGTCTCGTCTTGTGGTGAAACACCCGCATCCCCAGAAGCGCCCCCAGCGCCCCGCCCAGGGCGGACACTCCCATCAGCGTGGACTCCGGAATTCGCCGCATATGTCGCCTCGCACGGCGCTTATCCACCCCGAAGAGGATAAACGCCGTCAGGTTCACTGCAACATACAGCGCCAGGAGCACTGCTGCCGGAGGCGAGACGTGCATCTCACATCTTCTCCGGCGCCGTCACCCCGAGAACAGCAAGGCAGTTTCTGATGACGACTCTCGTGCTGTCCGCAAGCTTCAGCCTGGCGTCCAGCACGCTCTCCTCCGCGCCCTTGATGCGGCATGCGTTATAAAATCTGTGGAACCGCGCGGCGAGCTCCACCACGTACCTGTTTATCCGGGACGGATCATAGTCCCGCGCAGCGAGTCTGATCTCCTCCGGCAGCATGGATATCTGCTTTATGAGCTCCCTCTCAGGCTCCTCCCGGAGAACCGAGAAGTCAATCTCCTCCGCCGGCTTCACCGTGTGTCCCTCCTCGGCCAATGCCGCAGTGAGGGAGCATATCCGCGCGTGGGCGTACTGGACATAGTAGACCGGGTTTTCACTGTCCTGCCTGACGGCAAGTCCCAGGTCAAATTCCAGATGCGAGTCCGGCTTCGCGTTGAAGAAGAATCTGCACGCGTCCACGGATATCTCGTCCAGAAGGTCTGCCAGCGTCAGCGCCTTGCCGGTCCGCTTCGACACCTTCACCGTCTCCCCGTCACGCACCAGCCTGACCATCTGCATGATGAGAAAATCCAGCTTATCCGCGTCAATGGGTATGCAGGGCGCTGCGCAGGTGGCCTTGAAGCGGATCGCGTGGCCGTGGTGATCCGCTCCCCACACGTCGATCACCCTGTCGAAGTGCCGCTCAGCGAATTTGTTGATGTGATAGGCTATGTCGACAGCGTAATATGTGTAAAAGCCATTGGAGCGGCGCAGCACCTCGTCCTTGTCCGCGCCAAGCCCGGTATTCTTAAGCCACACAGCCCCGTCCTTCTCATAGGTGAGGCCGTTTTCAGTGAGCATCTCCACCGTCCGTGCAACTGCGCCGCTCTCGTGCAGGGTGGACTCCAGGAACCAGTTGTCAAAATGTATACGGTATCTCTCCAGATCCCGCTTCATCCTCGCTATGTTTTTGGGGAGTGCCCACTGGGCAAACGCATTTCTGCGCTCCTCCTCAGGCGTGGTAAGGAAGCTGTCTCCGTTCTCTTCGTACAGCTCACGGGCAAGCTCCCGGATGTCGTCGCCGTGGTAGCCGTTCTCCGGGAACTCCACCGCGTCCTCCCCCAGGCACAGCTGGAGATACCTGGCCTCGATGGATCTTCCGAAGAGGTCCACCTGGTTCCCCGCATCGTTTACGTAGAACTCGCGGCTCACGTCAAAGCCCGCCATATCCAGCACCGACGCGAGGGTGTCGCCCAGTACTCCGCCTCTGGCGTTGCCAATGGTCATGGGTCCCGTCGGGTTTGCTGATACAAACTCCACCATCACCCGCTCCCCGTGACCTGCGTCCACGCGGCCGTAATCTCTCCCCTCCGCCTCCACTGTGCGCAGCACATCTGCGTACCACCTGTCGCCTAGGCGGAAATTCAGAAAGCCCGCGCCGGCGGTCTCGGCGCTTCTGAAGTATGTGTCCGTAAGGTCCATCTCCCGCAGCAGCGCCTCCGCTATCTTCACCGGCGGCATATGCATCGTCCTGGCTGCGGCCATGGCGGCTGAAGACGCGTAATCCCCGTGGGCAGTGTCCTTGGGGATCTCAGCTGTCCCCTCCACGGCGCACCCCGCCGGGAGATTTCCGTGCTCCGCTGCGGCTGCATATGCCGCCTTCAGTATTGTCCCTATTTGATTTTTCGCCGCTTCAATCAGATCGCTCATTTCCCTCTTCCCCTTTCTCATTTGTCTGAGGCGACACCCTGATGTTCACCTTCAGGTGGTTCCTGGTGACCATGGAGCTTCTGAAATCCATCATATACCGCACCTCCAGGTTCCCGCCAAGCTCTCCAAGCTCATTGTGGACGCTCAGTGTCTGAATGCCCATGTTCATGCTCCCGAAGGGGGTGTTGTAAAAGAAGTAGTGCTTCTGTCCCACCCGGAAAATCATCTGCATTGCCATTGTCCCGGTGCGGGTCAGCGTCACCTGTCTGCCCTCCACGAGAAACTCGGTTTTCGTGCCGGCAAGTCCCGTGAGCTCCGTCTCCAGGTAGGAGAAGACAGTGCGCTCCGGGGTCCACTCGTATTCCCCGGTGGTCACAAGCTCAATGTCATCGCCGTTGTCCATGGAACCCTGCATGCCGCATATTGTAAGTAATGCCTCTCTCATCTGTGCTCCACCTCATAATTCATCAAGCGACACCTGTCTGACATCCCCCTTGACTCCCGTGCGGAGGAATCCCGAGGCAGCCGTGGAAAAGCTCTCGGCACTGTCTGTCACGAAGTACCGCACGCTCCCCCTCCTGCCCGGCGCAGCCGTGAGCCCTTCGGAGAGCAGCTGCTCCCGCAGACATTTTACCGTCTCCTCCCCCGGGTCCACAAGCCGGACTCCCGGCAGAAGCTCCTCAATCGTATCCCTTATGAGCGGGTAATGGGTGCAGCCGAGAATCATGGTGTCAACATCGGCCCTGCGGATAGGCTCCAGATACTCCCTGGCAACCATCCTCAGAACAGGATCATCCGGACTCACGCGCCCCTCCTCCACCAGCGGGACAAAGAGCGGACACGCCCTTTTCACGATCGTAATATCGCCTCTCAGCGCACGCAGCTTAGCATCATATGCCCCGCTGCGGATGGATGCCGCCGTTCCGATTACAGCCACCCGTCCTGTCCTTGTAAGCCTCACCGCAGCCAATGCCGCGGCATCCGCCACACCCCTCACCGGTATATCGTAATCGCCCGCCAGATCCTCAAGGCCGTTTGTGCTGACCGTGCCGCAGGCCGCCACAACCGCCTTGATGTCAAAACGCCTCAGAAAAGCTATATCCTGTCTGGCATACCGCTGTATGGTGCCGCGGGAGCGCCCGCCGTAAGGTACGCGCCCTGTGTCCCCCAGGTAGATTATGTCCTCCTCCGGCAGCAGCTCCAGCAGCTTTCTCACGACGGTCAGACCCCCTAACCCGGAGTCAAACACGCCGATGGGACGACCGTCCATAAAAAAGTTCCTCCTTCCACTTTTCAAATCAGCCATAATATGATATTCTTATTTGGAAGATAAAACAAGTGGAAAATGTAGAATTTCCGACTCATTTTTGCTATACTGTATGTGCGGGCGTCAATACGGCCCGGAGGCCAGTCTAATCAAGGAGGAATGGCGTATGATTCAACTGGACCTTACGAATAGGCAGTTCCGGAGGCTTCTGGACATGGCCTACATCGGCAACTGGATCTTAAACTCCACCCGGGGGGATGACCGCATCCCGGACTATGACGAGGTGGAGAGTCTGCTCTTCGGCAAGTGCCTCACCGAACCCGGAATGGCGGCGCTGGCGGAATTTGAGAACGGGGAGCCGGCCCCCTCGCAGGCGTTCTGCGAGGGAGGCATACATGATGCCATCATGGACTATGAGGATACGGTGTTCTTCGAAATACTCGCCGAGGAGCTTGCTCGCAGGGACATGGACTTTGAACCTATCGACAGCTCAAATTACGATGAGCTCACAGACCGGATGGAGGAATATATTGAGGAGTTTGAGGAAAACGGCGTTGAAAACGTCACCGTTGACAAGCAGTAAACTCATCGCTCCGCTGAAGGCTCCGCAGCGTCCCCGACTTTAAAAACTTCAAAATGCCGGACACCGGACGCCGCAGCCTGCGGTCGACTTATGAAAATATACCATGCAGTGAGAAAGTGCAATGATGGATAAGTTAAAACGTGTACTTGACGCAATAGTTAAAAACAACGTGGTCTTTGTGATCGCGCTCATAGCCGCCTTCGACTTTTTCGCGCCGTTGGGCATTCTGCTGCTGCTTTACAAAGCGGGAGTGTTCCAGAGCTTTTTTGAAAGGAATTCCGGCTCCGTGCGCACCTCCGGTCAGCGCTCCCAGCAGACGGCGCGTATGGAGAAATACCGCATCATGACCGAGGGGAGAAGCTCAGAGTCAATCAGCTATCTCGCCTCCGCGGTGGGCGTCCCATACGCCACGGCTCTCCGCGACCTGCAGCAGATGGTGTCGGAGGGCGCGTTTGGCCCTGAGGCGTATATTAACTACGTGGATAAGACACTGGTGCTGGTCTCAGACTGCAGGCGTACCTCCGGCGGGACGGACAAAGCCGGGGACACGCGCTCCTCAGGCGATACCGGAGCCCGGAGGACATCTGAAAAGGCGGATGCAGACAGATGGACAGACAGCAGCGCGCGCTCCTCTGGCGTCGCCGGAGCGAAGGAGAACGGCGGGGACGCCTCCGGAAAGCAGAGGCGCGGCTCATCTGAGGGCAGAAATTCAGACCGGAGTCAGAGGCGGCTGCTTCTTGTGGTGGGCATCATCCTTCTTATCGCCGGATGCCTCAGCGCCGCTGAGCCGCTGGGCTGGATATTGGGCTACGGCTTTACCATGTATGACCTCTATGACCTGATGCCTGGGCTTCTCATGGCCGGCGGCGGAGTGTTCTCCATTTGCTACCAGGGGTGGCTTAAAAAGCGCTCCAACAGATTCATGCTGTACAAGGCCGCCATAGCGGGGAGGGACTATGTGACGCTGGAGGAGCTCGCCTCAAAGGCGGGCGTCTCGGTCCGGAAGCTTAAAAAAGATCTCGAGGCCATGCTGGATAAGGGTCTGCTCCCGCCCACTGCCTACATTGACCACGGCAGCGGCGCGCTGGTTCTTGTCCCCGGCGCAAACGCAAAGGAGAGTGACGCTGCGCAGGAGGATGAGCCCTCCTCACCGCCCCGGGACGATGAGGACCGCTACAGAGCCATACTGAAGGAGATACGCGCACTTAACGACGCCATCGAGGACGCTGAGGTGTCGGAGCGCATTGACGAGATAGAGGACCTCACCGCCAGGATATTCAAGGCCGTTCAGGAGAAGCCTGAGAAGCTCCCGCAGATAAAGAGCTTCATGAGCTACTACCTGCCCACGACGCTTAAGCTCCTGGGTACCTACGCCTCGTTTGAGAGCTCAGGCGTCGACGGCGACAATATAAAGACGGCCAAGGCCGAGATAGAGCGGATACTTGACACGCTTGTGGACGGCTTCCGCAAGCAGCTGGACAAGCTCTTTGAGTCGGACGCCATGGACATAGCCTCCGACATAGATGTGCTGGAGAACATGCTGCGCCGGGACGGACTTGCGGGGGACGGCAGCGCCTTTGGCAGCTCCGCCTCCTCCGGCAGCGCCGGGCAGACGAGCCGGGGCCTATGAAGGCCCGGCGCACAGCGCAAAGCGCCCGGCGCACAGCGCAAAGCGCCCGGCGCACAGCGCACATTAAGCTTGAAGCTTCAGGATAAGTATTAAGCGATTTCCGCCTTAAAAAAAGCTTGACAAGTGTAAAAGACTGCGGTAAAATAATGTCCGTTGGTAAGGACGATTAGCTCAGCTGGTATGAGCATCCGCTTGACGTGCGGAGGGTCGCAGGTTCGAGTCCTACATCGTCCACCACGGGCGCTGAGATTTCCGGCGCACAAAGTCCCCACAATAGTGGGGGCTTATTTTTTTGCGGCGCATCCTCACGGCGCGGCTTCACGGCGCGGCTTCACGGCGCAGCTTCACGGCGCGTCTTCACTATAATACTGAAAAATCTGTTTTTCGGCAAAAACCGTTGCCATAGCCGATGCTGTTCTGCTATAATAGATCAAGATGAGAAAAAACGGGAGGAAGAGCAATGGAAGAGAGGACGAGCAAGGAAAATTACTATCTTGACATAGCCGAGACGGTGTCGGAGCGGAGCACGTGTCTGCGCCGCCACTACGGGGCTATCATAGTCCGCGAGGACGAGATAATATCCACAGGCTACAACGGCGCGCCCCGCGGGCGTAAGAACTGCGCTGACACAGGCTTCTGCAAACGGGACGAGCTGTGCATACCCTCAGGGGAGCGGTACGAGCTGTGCCGGGCCGTGCACGCTGAGCAGAACGCAATCATCTCCGCCGCGCGCAGGGACTGCATCGGCGCCACCATGTACCTTGCCGGGCGCAGCGCCAGGACCGGGGAGATTCTCTCCGACACCACCCCCTGCTCCATGTGCCGCCGGTTCATAATAAACGCCGGGATAAAGCGCGTGGTCTGCCGCACCGGTGACGGCGTATACGAGGTCTGCCAGGTCCGGGACTGGGTGTTCAACGACGACTCTCTTGAGGACTAGTACGCCTTAAGATGGGATCGCTTCATGGGCCCTTTAAGCTTGTGGCCCCTTTGTTCGTATTTAAGCTTAAAGCATAAAGGCGCGGAGCGCTTTTTTCGCGCTTAACCTGTTTTGCCGGGCGGCTGCCCGGCGGGAAGAGAGGAGAGTCAGAGCATGGCCGACAGCAGATTTGTCCTTCCGGGACCTGAGACTGTCTCCATGAGCGGCGACGCGGCAAAGCGCCTCATAGGCTGCGGGAGCGGCGACGCGGCGCTATTGTATCTGTACATACTTGTGAGCGGCGGACGCTTTAGCGCTGAGGATGCCGCTGCGCATATTGGCCGCAGCACGGAGCAGGTGGACGCGGCCATGGACATCCTGGAGCGGCTGGGCCTTGTCTCGGCGAGAGATGAAAAGCCGAAGCTCTTAGAGCGCCCTGATGAGCTCCCGCAGTACACCTGTGACGACGTGGCCCAGGAGCTTGAGCAGGGGTCCTCCTTCAAGCTTCTGGTGGAGGAGGTGCAGCGGGCGCTGGGGAAGATGCTCTCCTCGGACGATCTTAAAAAGCTCTTTGGAATTTACGACTATCTGGGGCTCCCCCCCGACGTTATACTGGAGCTTGTCATACACTGCATAGGTGAGTGCCGGCGGAGAAACGGCCCCGGGCGCATGCCGACCATGCGATACATTGAAAAGGTGGCCTACACCTGGGAGCGGGAGGGCATATTCTCCCTTGACGCCGCGGAGAAGTACATAATGCGTCTTGACTCCCAGCGCACGGCTGAGGACCGGCTTGCAAAGGTCCTCGGCATCACCGACCGCACGCTGTCGACCTCGGAGCGCAGGTACATTGACAGCTGGTCCGGGATGGGGTTTGACGATGAGGTCATCGAGGCTGCCTACGACAGGACTGTTCTCAAGACGGGGCGTCTCACGTGGAGGTACATGGACTCCATACTTGCAAGCTGGCACAGCAAGGGTATACACACTGCCCGGGACGTGGCGGAGAAGGACGCGCCTCCCCGCCCGCGCTCGTCAGGTGAGAAGCCGGGAGAGGGCGTCCCGCGCACCGTCACCACCGATGAGCTTGAGGGCATGAGGGAGACTCTGCGCCGCATAAAGGGCGGCTGAGAGGATGATTGAGGCTTGAGGGAGACTCTGCGCTGCGTAAAGGGCGGCTGAGAGGATGATTGAGGGCCGGGAGCGCTGCGCCTGGCCCTGGGCCGCTTGTGGGCGGCGGGGGTGATAGCTATGTCCATTGACGGTAAGCTTTTAAGGAGGGCTAAGGACAGACTGGATCAGCGTCGGTCTGAGCGGGAGGAGGAGCTTGTGCGCCATCGCGCGCTGGCTTACAGCAAGAACCCGCGGCTCCGCGAGATAGACGACAGTCTCCGGGGGACGGCGGCGAAGGTGGTCGCAGTCGCGCTTGAGAAGGGCGATGACCCCATAGAGGCGCTTGACGCCCTGCGGGAGGAGAACCTGGGACTTCAGGAGGAGCGGGCGCTGCTCCTTACGAAGGCGGGACTGCCGGCGGACTATCTCACCGGCGCCGCGGCCTGTCCGAAGTGCCATGACACAGGCTACGACGGGAACAGCATATGCTCCTGCCTCATGGAGCTGTACCGGGACGAGCAGAGAAAGGAGCTGTCGAGTCTGCTGAGGCTCGGGGAGGAGACATTTGACAGCTTCGATCTGTCGTATTATGACAGCCGTCCCGACCCCGCCACCGGCTTCTCCCCCAGGGAGACAATGGAGACGGTGTATGAGATGTGCCTTGAGTACGCTCAGAAATTCTCCGGCGACTCGCTGAACCTCTTCCTCTCCGGTGGCACCGGCCTTGGGAAGACATTTCTCTCAACATGCATTGCAAAGGTAGTTTCAGAGCGCGGGTTCTCCGTCGTCTACGACACCGCTGTGTCCGTCTTCGACAGGTACCGCGGCGTCACCTTCCAGCGTGCAGATTCGGAGGAGTGCCGCGGGGACGTAAGGAGAATGGAGACGTGCGACCTTCTCATTCTTGACGACCTCGGCACTGAGCTCGCCTCGGCGCTCGTCACAAGCTCCCTCTACACCCTCATAAACACCCGCCTCTCCTCCGGACGGAAGACGGTGGTGAGCTCAAATCTCACGATGAAGGAGCTCGCCGCAAGGTACTCCCCCGCCGTCATGTCAAGGCTACAGGGGGAGTTTTGTGTGCTGCGCTTCGCCGGGGAGGATATAAGAAAGCTCAGGTCCAGAAGACACGGATAAACCTTTAAACCCCCCCGCATGTCCGCCGCCGGCACATTTAACTCGCCGGAAACGCCCCTTAAAGCGCCGGGTTTCCGATAACCTCGCCCTGTGGAAAACATGAGCCGTTGCTTGCCTGGTGTTTTGCACATTTTCCACAGAGTTTTCCACCTTCTTTATGTCAACCTGTGGAAATTTAAGAGCATTCTAAAGCACCTTTGCCCCGATAAACCCCTTAAAGTCCCTCGCCCTAACCCCCTGCAAGGGCCGTCGCGGCCCTTGCACCTTAAGAAAGGCGCGGGCTTAGAATAGCTTTTAAGTAAAAAGCGCCTGGGCGCTTGATTTTTCCGCACACCGGGTGTAAAATGGCCGTATTTTGAATAGAGTGTTGAGGGGAGCTGCGCCCGGCGCTAATAAGGCTCCTGGAAAGGACGATACAGTTGGCGGAACAGAAAAAGCAGAGCTACCTCACAGGAGCGGTCATACTGGCTGTCACTGCGGCGCTCACCAAGGGAATCGGCGCCATATACAAAATTCCCCTCTTCAACCTGCTCGGAGATGAGGGGACGGCGCACTTTCAGGTTACGTACAACATCTACACTCTCCTTCTCACCATCTCCACCGCCGGCGTGCCTCTGGCGCTCTCCAGGCTCATATCCTCCTCAAGGGCGCTGGGAAAGTACGGACAGGCGGACAGCTACTATAGAACCGGCATGGCGGTGTTCGGCGCAATAGGGGTTGTGGGCACGGCGTTCATGCTCATCGCCGCGCCGTGGCTTGCAAACGTCATGCACGACTCTGAGGTCTCGCTTGGCATAAGGCTTTTATCGCCGGCGGTGCTGTTTTCCTGCGTCGTCTCGGTTTACCGGGGCTACGCCCAGGGGCACCAGGACATGGTGCCCACGGCCATCTCACAGTTTATTGAGGTCATATGCAAGCTCATATTCGGGCTCGGCATAGCCTGGTACCTCTCAAAGAGCGGGTACGGCCTTGCCACTGTGGCCGCCGGGGCCATCGTCGGCGTCACGATCGGCATGGGCCTCTCAGTCCCCATAATGGCCGTCTGCAAGCGCCGCATAGCGGCAAAGACCGTCGAGACAATAATCGACACCCCCACGCCCCCCGGGCAGACCATCGCCCGGATACTCAAGGTCAGCATACCGATAACGGTGGGCTCAGCCACCATGAGCCTCATAAACCTCATTGACGCCGAGAACGTGTTAGGGCGGCTTGTGGACGGGGCCGGCTTTTCCGAGACCGACGCGCAGGTGCTCTACGGCGTCTACTCCAAGGGAATATCCCTCTTTCACATCCCCTCCTCCCTCATAACGCCGGTGGTGATGGCCGTGGTGCCGGCGATAGCCTCGGCGCTTGCAAGGCACCTTCGGACTGAGGCTCGGGGGACAATGGAGTCCTGCATACGCATAACGAATCTTCTCGCGATGCCCTGCGCAGTGGGCCTGTGCGTGCTGGCAGAGCCCATCTTCAGCCTTCTCTTCCCGAACTCCAATGAGAATGGGCCGGCGCTTCTGGCGCTCCTGGGCATTGCATCCTATTTTGTCTGCTGCTACAGCATAACAAACGGCATACTCCAGGCGAGCGGCCATGAGCTTCTGGCGCTGGTCTCGCTGCCGGTGGGCGGTATTGTGAAGGTCGCTGTAAATTATGTCCTTGTGGGACGGCCCGACGTGCACATTCTCGGAGCGCCTATAGGGACAATCTGCTGCTACCTTGTCATAACGCTTCTGAACCTCATCTTCATGGTCATAACGCTGCCTGTGAAAATACGGTTCATGAAGCTCACCGTAAGGCCGCTTGTGTGCTCCGTCATCATGGGCGCCGCGGCAAAGGCCGTGTACGAACTTCTTGACCGCTTTTTAGCGCCCGCCCTCGGGGGAGGCAGAGCAGCGCTTGTCGTCTGCCTTGGCGCAGCGATAGCAGCTGCGGTGGTCATCTACTTTGTCCTTGCCATAGCCCTTCGCGCCGTCACAAAGGAGGACGTTCTGCTCCTGCCTAAGGGGAAGAGCATTGCCAGAAAGCTGAAAATACGCTGAATATCATAAAGAGCGTGAATTATACTTGCGGAAGAGGAAAAAATATGATAGATTTTGAGAGCAAGGAGAGCTATGACCTTGCGGACCTGAGGAAAATAGTGAAGGTTCTCCGCGGCGAGGGCGGCTGCCCGTGGGACGGGGAGCAGACCCACGAGAGCCTTCGCCGGGCTCTTTTAGAGGAGAGCTACGAGGTCTGCGAGGCAATAGACGAGGGCAGCACGGAGCACCTTAAAGAGGAGCTGGGGGACGTGCTCCTGCAGGTCGTCTTCCACGCGGACATTGAGGAGGACGCCGGGCGGTTTGACCTGGACGACGTGGCGGACGGCATTGTAAAAAAGCTCATACTCCGCCACCCCCACGTATTCGGGGATGTACATGTCTCGGGGACCGGCGAGGTGCTGGAAAACTGGGAGGAGATAAAGCGGCGTGAGAAGCGCCAGGTCACCGCCGCAAGCTCCCTTGAGGCCGTCGCGAAAAGTCTTCCGGCGCTCTGGCGGGCAGAGAAGATACAGGACAAGGCGTCAAAGTACGCCCCCTTCTCAGCGTCCCCCGACGCGATCTTTAACATCGTGTCAGAGGATGTCACAGGGCTTCATAGCGCCGAAGAGGGCGATTACGCCTCCGAGGAGCTGGGAGATCTTCTCTTCTCGGCTGTGGCCGCAGCAAGATTAATTGGCGCTGACCCGGAGGATGCGCTTAATGCCGCCTGCGACAGGTTTATTCATCGCTTTGGCTTTGCTGAGAAGCTGGTCTTAGGTTCAGGGCGGCGGCTTGAGGATATATCGCCGGAGGAGTTTGACGAGCTCTGGAAGCCCTACAATTCGTCATCACAGGACATTTAAAGACGTTCACCGGAGTCTTTAAATATAAGTTAATGAAACTGCTCCATTAATTGAAAAATGAAAAGCGGAGCGGACATCAGGAGGAACATCATTATGAACAAGACAGAAGTTGTCGAATCTGTGGCCGACAAGACCGGCCTGTCAAAGAAGGACTGCGAAAAGGCTGTCAACGCCTTCATGGAGACCGTCGTTCTAGCGCTGCAGCGCAGCGACAAGGTTCAGATGCTCGGCTTCGGCTCCTTCGAGGTGAAGGACAAGCCGGAGCGCACCGGGCACAACCCCAGGACCGGCGAGGCGATACTCATACCGGCCAGCAAGGTCCCCGCGTTCAAGCCCGGGAAGGCGTTCAAGGACTCGCTTAACAGGTAAGGCGACGCCGGCGGGAGGGAGGAGTGAGAGAGGATGCGGCTCGACAAATATCTGAAGGTCTCCAGACTCATAAAGCGCAGGACGGTGGCCGCTGAGGCTGCGGACGGGGGACGCGTGACGGTGAACGGGAAGACCGCCAAGCCCTCGACCGACGTGAAGGTGGGCGACGTGCTCACCGTGTCGTTCGGGCAGCGGACTGTCCGCGTGGAGGTGCTCTCCGTTCAGGAGACGGTGCGGAAGGACGACGCGTCCGGGATGTACCGGGAGCTTCCCTGAGGGGCGGCAGATGAAGAACTTCAGATGGGACAAGAAGTACCTCTATGGGGGCGTGACGGCCTTCCTTGTTGTGGCGGCAAGTCTGCTCCTCTTCTGGACACTTAACAAGTGGTCCGACGTGCGGGGAGTGCTCAGAACGGTGTTCTCCGCACTAAGGCCGTTCATTAACGGGATACTTATAGCGTATCTTCTAAACAAGATCATGACGCCCCTTGAATCAAAGCTCATGCGGCCGCTTGCGGACAGGCTCTTTCACGGCAGCGCGAAGAGGGCCCGCAAGGCGGCCAGGATATCCGCCATAGTGCTCACCGAGCTTCTGGCGCTGGGAGTCCTTACGGGGCTGCTCGTCATCATTCTGCCCCAGATTTACCGGAGCATCGCCGACCTTGTGGTGAAGTCCCAGGGCTATATAGAGATCGCCACGGATTGGGTGAACGAATTTCTCAGCGGCGACGCCTGGCCGGCGGCTCAGGACTGGCTCAAGACCCTTGAGTCGCTGCGGGAGAGGCTTGTTGCATGGCTCGAGACGGACGTACTGCCGCAGATCGGCGGCGTTCTGGCGACGCTCACAGGCGGGATCATAAGCCTTGTGGGGACGCTTCTGAACTTCGTCATCGGCATCATGCTGTCGTTTTACATCCTCTACAACAAGGAGACGTTCTGCGCACAGCTTAAAAAGATACTGATGGCGACGCTGCGCCCGAGGACGGTGCGCACCATTGTCCGGGAGACGGAGTTCATCAACACCGCCTTCGGCGACTATATAGCCGGCACGCTCATAGACGCGCTGATAGTCGGAGTTGTGACATACATCTTCATGCTGGCGGTGGGCATGCCGTACACAGCGCTTGTTTCCATAATAATAGGCGTCACGAACATAATCCCGCTCTTCGGGCCCTTCATCGGCGCTATACCCTCGGCGCTGCTCATATTGCTCGAGGAGCCGGTCATGTGCCTGGTGTTTGTCATATTCATCCTGGTGCTGCAGCAGCTGGACGGACATGTGATAAAGCCGCGTATTCACAGCAGCCGCTCGGGCATCTCAGGCTTCTGGATAGTTTTCGCCATAACCTTCTTCGGCGGGCTCTTCGGAATACCCGGCATGATCCTCGGCGTCCCCGTCACAACGGTGCTCTACAGCGTCGTAAGGCGGGTGAACAATTACCACCTGCGCCGGCGCAATCTCCCCGAGAGCACGACATTTTATAAGCGCGTTTCCTACATTGACCCCGACACCCTCAGACCCGTATATAAGCCAGGCTTTGAGCCGTCCCC
>CAYPMJ010000035.1:2203-16711 GCA_964411785.1 uncultured Oscillospiraceae bacterium | reverse complement strand
CTGGTTCACCGCCATGATATACGGCCTCAACAACGACAAGGCCCCGCTCCCCCTGGTGCTGAGGGGAATACTCATCCAGAGCTCCGCCTCCGCCACGCAGTCAAGCACCATCTCCGGCGGCTACGCAGAGCTGAGAAAGCTCACCGAGATGCTCCAGTTCGCCTCCATCATAGTCGCGGCGGCGCCGATGCTCATCATATACCCCTTCGTTCAGAAGTATTTTGAGCAGGGCTTCATGGCCGGAGCGGTCAAGGGTTAAATCTTCAAAAGAAAAGGAGTATTAAAATGAAAGCACATCTAAGACGTATTCTCGCCGCTGCTCTTACGGCAGTGATGCTCATCTCCGCGCTCTCAGCGTGCGGAGGCGGAGGCACCTCAAACGGCGGCGAGGACCAGACGGATTTCACCATCATGGGCAGCATGTCCGCCCTCTCTGCCGGCTATGACAGCAATGAACTCTTAAATGAGATGGCGGAAAACGCCGGCATCACCATCACCTGGGACACCATGAGCGACTCTCTGGGCGAGCAGGTCAACATACGCATCGCCGGCGAGCAGTATCCCGACGCCTTCCTGGGAGTCGGCTTCAGCAACGTGGACATGAACGAGTACGGCTCCGAGGGCGTGTTCATCGACCTCACCCCGTACATCAACGAGGACGTGATGCCGAACCTGACGGCGATCCTTGAGGAGCACCCGGACATCCGCGCCGCCATCACGCTCTCCGACGGCTGCATTTACGGTCTGCCCTCCGCTGAGCAGATGGGCACTGCCGGTATCGGCGCTGACGTCGACTACAGCATCTACACAATCCCGCAGTTTTCCATGATCAACAAGGCGTGGCTCGATTACCTGGGCCTTGAGGTGCCGACCACCCTCGACGAGCTCCACGACGTCCTCGTGGCCTTCAAGGAGAACGACATGTCCGCGACGTACTACGGCAACGCCGCCGGGACAACCATCCCCATGAGCACGGGCTTTGACCAGTGGTGCTGGGGTCAGAACATCTTCTACGCCGGCTTCGGCTTCACAAACTGGCCCACGGATGTGTGCAACGACCTCGTATTAAACGACGACGGGACGTGTGAGTTCGTGTGCGTCTCCGACGGATACCGCGCTGCCGTCACCTACTTCCACGACTGGTTTGAGGAGGGCCTCATGGACATTGAGATGTTCTCCCAGAGCGACAGCCAGCTCATAGCGAAGGGCAGCCAGGGGTATCTGGGCGTATCTACCTGGTGGTACATCGACGAGATAATGGGCGACAAGGCCGACGACTATGTGTTCCTGCCCGTGCTGGACGGCCCCGACGGGACCCACCGGGTGACAGTGCGCGACGGCGGCGGGACGTTCTGCAACAACCTCAACATCACCAAGGCCTGCGGCAACCCCGAGGCGCTGCTCCGGTTCTTTGACCAGTGGTACACCGCTGAGAACGTGATGCAGCTTGTGTACGGGCCGATCGGCACATATTTCACAGGCCAGGACGAGAACGGCATGTGGCTCTCCATCACAGATGCCGAGGCGAGAGAGAAGTACGGCAAGAGCGCAGGAGAGCTTAAGGGCCTCTATGAGGTCTACGGGCCGAGGCTTGTGCTCAGCGAGTACTACAACGACACGTTCTACATGGAGGACCGCGCCATAGAGCGCCTTGAGGACCTCATGTGGTGGGTGGAGGACTCCGGAGCGAGCCTCACCTGCTACCCCAGCGACTGCGTATACTCCACCGAGGAGCTGGAGGTGATCTCCCGCTACCGCGCCGACTTTGAGAGCACCGTCTCTGAGCAGGAGGCCATCTGGATCAAGAACGGCGGGCCGACTGACGACGAGTGGAACTCATACATCGAGACGCTGACGCGCTCCTGCGGGATGGAGAAGCTGCTTGACGCGTACCAGAGCGCCTATGACCGCTACGCCGCTGCGCTGAACGGCTGAGCATGAAAATTTCTGCCGGACGTCGGCTTAAGACGTCCGGCAGAAGAGAAAACTGCCGTTCCGGGGAGAGAAAAAGGCTTTTTCTCTGCCCGGAGCTGCAATTTTAAGCTTTGAAAAGGAGCAAGACCATGAGTGAAATACTTGATAAGGCCCGCGCCTATGAAGAAAAATATGACGACTTTATCCGTGATGACGACCGTCCGGGCTACCATCTGACGCCCCGCGTGGGCTGGATGAACGATCCCAACGGTTTCTGCTATTATAAGGGACAGTACCACCTCTTCTACCAGTATCACCCGTACTCTACAAAGTGGGGCCCCATGCACTGGGGCCATGTGGTGTCCGACGACCTGGTGCGCTGGAGATACCTGCCGGCGGCGCTGGCCCCGGACAGGCCCTATGACAAGGACGGCTGCTTCTCCGGCTCCGCGGTGGAGCTCGACGACGGGAGGCACCTTATCATGTACACCGGCGACCGGTGCGAGAGGCGCTCCGACGGCTCCACAAGGGTGATTCAGACTCAGTGCCTGGCACTGGGGGACGGACTTGACTATGAAAAGTGCGACGTAAACCCTGTGCTCACAGCGTCGGATCTGCCGGAGGGGTTTAGTGAGGCAGACTTCCGGGACCCCAAGCTATGGCGGGAGCCCGACGGGAGCTTTGCCTGCGTCGTGGCGTGCCGCACCGGGGACGGGAGCGGCGCAGTGCTCCTCTACCGAAGCGATGACGCCATGCACTGGCGCTTTGCGGATGTCCTTGACAGGTGCTACAATGAGTACGGCAGGATGTGGGAGTGCCCGGACTTCTTCAGGCTCGGCGGAAAGCAGGTGCTTCTCGCCTGTCCCCAGGAGATGAGCCCGCTTGGTCTTGAGTTTGCCAACGGACACCACTCCATGGCGCTCATCGGCAGCTGGGACGGGCAGCGCTTCACCCGTGAGCAGGTGCAGTCCATGGACTACGGGCTCGACTTTTACGCCCCCCAGACGACGCTGTCCCCCGATGGCCGACGGCTGCTTGTGGCGTGGCTCCAGAACTGGGACACCTGTGTCTCTCCGGACGCCGCCCGCTGGTTCGGGCAGATGGGCACTGTCCGGGAGCTCGGGATGCGCGACGGGCGGCTCATACAGAACCCCGTGCGGGAGCTTGAGCTTCTCCACGGCAGAGAGGTGACATACGCCGGTGTCCCTGTGAGCGAGGAGTCCACTCTGCCCGGTGTGTACGGGCGGCTTGTGGATCTCTCGGTCACTGTAGAGCCCCAGGAGACATGCTACGACATATTCCGTCTCAAGGTGGCCAAGGGCAGCCAGCACTACACCTCCATATCCTATATGCCCTCCTCCTCCACCCTCCGTCTGAGCCGCTCCCACGCCGGCATCAACCACGATTTCGTACACGAGCGCGACTGCCGCGTGAGAAGCGACGGTGGCCGCATAAAGCTCCGCGTTCTCCTGGATCGCTTCAGCGTGGAGGTCTTTGTAAACGACGGCGAGCAGGCGCTGTCCGCCGTGATCTACACCCCCCTTACCTCCAACGGAATAAGCTTTGAGTGCTGCGGAGACGCTGTGATATCGGTGACAAAGTACGACATAAACGTGTAAACAGCAATCCGCTGTGAAAAGGTAGGCGGCCTTGTGTCCCCCAGAGCAGATTTTCAGCTCATATTCTCACTTTATCTCCACCACGTTCAGATCCTCCGCTGAAAAATCCGTCCCGCTCAGGATTATGTCCGTTATACGCGCCACCGACGCCTCCGAGAGGCCCTCCTGGGCTGCCACGGTCACCGTGGCCCCCTCCTCAGACAGGTACACCACGCAATCAAGAAATCCCTTTGCCCTTATGAGGTTCTCAAGCTCCGCCTCCCTGACGGCCCACTGCGCCATCTGCGTCATGGCCCCCAGCGCCTCGTCCACCGTCTCCTGAGCGGCGCCCTGGGCGGAGGCTATGGTCTCCAGCGCCGCTGCGGCCTCGTCCCTTGCCTGCTGCCGCTCAAGCCTCACTGCGGCAAAGTACTCATCAAAGCCGCTCCCGGACTGTGTCTCGTCCTCCGAGACGGCTCCGGCGCTCTCATAGAAGAGGCCCGCGCTGTCGCCGTCCTCCGCGCTCTCAGACACTGTCCCTGCAATCACTTCACCCTCCTCACCACCTGACACCTGCATCCTCTCTGCGCTCCCTGCCTCGGACGCGTCCTCAACCTCCCTGTTGTATGACCAGTTGAGGTACACAGCCGCGCACGCAAAGAGCAGCACTGTCACAATTACCGCATTTCGTTTAACAGTCTTCATAAAACCCTCCCTCGCACAGGCCCTCCCCCCGGCGCTCCCGGGTGGGAGGGCATTTTTCATGGGGCCTGCAAAAAGGCCTCCCCGGCGCTTTTATCCCAATGCCCGCAAGGCATCAGAGACCCTATCCCATCTTCACCACCTTTATGCTGGCAAAGGGGAGCCCTGTTGCGGCGGCGACGGCCTCGGTGAGCTCAAGGCGGACCCGGGCGCTGTCCGCGCCCTGGGCGGCCACCACCGCCCCTCTGAACCGCGGAACCACCTCCTTTAGTGTAACCGCGTCCTGCGTGCCGCTGCCCGTTGAGATGACGACGGTGGAGCTCTCTGTCTCACTGCTCTTGCCTCCCTTTGCATCCCCGATCTCCTCAGACTCCTTGACATCCGTCGCCACAACCCGCTCCCCTGAGTCCTCAGCCGACAGCAGCACCCGGACCTCACCTGCGCCCTCAACAAGGGAGAGTATCTCCTCAAGGCGCTCCTGCGTCACTGTGCAGACATCGTAAGCTCCGCTCTCCGGCTGCGCCTCCTCAATGCCGCTCTCCTCCCCGCCGGAAGCGGGTATGAGCAGGAGAATGACGCCTGAAAGGAGGAGCACCGCCGCATACTTATACCGGCACACCGTCTCCCAGAGGCGGTGCAGCCGCTTTCTCACCTCATCCGCTCTCATCCGTACTCCAATTCTGCCGGGCATATGGTATCCCCAGCTCCGATTCCATTGTCCTCACAAGGGCGAGTCTCGCCTCGTCGGTGGCGCTGCCCTCAAGCTGGGCAGACTCCGGCACCCAGAACCCCGCCTCATCCCACCGGGCCGTGACATGGACGCTCAAAACAGCCCCCAGCTCCTCTGCCCTGCCCAATATATATGCCTCGCACCGGCTCTCTATGACGGCTCTCGTGCGTGTTCTGCCCGCATTGACAGCCTCATCTGTCAGCGCCTGTGCCTCTTCCCGGACACCGGCCAGGGACAGGGCGAACGCTGCGTAATCAAATGCCCTCACTATGCTGAGCATTGAGATAAGCATCGCAAGAGCGCACACAAATCGCAGAACCTTCTTTCCGCCGCCCTCCGGCGCTGCCGCCATCGCCGCTGCGCACACGCACGCCGTCCCCACAAGACCCAGAAGCCACGAGCGCACACTGTCCATCACGCGCCGGTCACCGCCCTTGCCGCGGACAATATGGATACATACAGCATGAGCGCCGAGACGCCTGTCAGGGCAAGCGCCATGCTGTACGCCGACGACACAGCGCCTATGAACCCGGCTAGGCGTCTGTCTGCCAGAGTCTCGGCAAGTGCCGACGAGAGCCTGTAGAGCAGACTGTGGGCTGCAAGGCGCATGAACGGAAGAGCGCACACCGCAGTCACCGCCAGCACGCCGAAGGCGCCTGTGGCGTTTCTCAGCAGCACCGCGCCTGAGGCGACGGTGTCCGCAGCGTCTGAGGCCATGCCCCCCACCATGGGTATGAGCGCCGACATGGCCGCCTTTGTGAGCTTCACCGCTGCCGCGTCCGCAGCCGACGTGACAAGGGATGTGAGCGTGACAAAAAGTGTGAAGGCCATGGTGAGCGCAGTGAGGAGCAGCTTCACCGCCCTTGCGAGAAACGACGCAACTCCCCCGAGGCCCCCGTCGAAGGCCGCAGATGCGGCCGATGCGGCGAGAAACATGTATATGACGGGCAGAATTACCTGCCTTCCCAGCGTCACCAGCAGACTCATGAAAAGTGACGACGCAGCGTACCTGGCAGCGGAGGAGGTCACAGCCCCCGCTGCCGCCGACGCGGAGGCCAGTGCGGGGAGCAGGAGCTCTGAGAAGGCGGAGAGGTCGTCCATGGCCCCTGCGGCGAGGCCCGACATGGAGGATATCCCCCGGAACGACGAGGCCGCCACAGCCGTCACCCCCGCAAGATTTGTAAGCTGTGCGCTCCTGTCTGCTGCGTCCGCACTCTGAGCAGCCGAACAGGCAAACGCCGCTGCCAGCGCCAGGGACGCCTCACCCGCTGCCGCCCGGAGGACGCCGGCGACGTGCTGTGACGCCTTTTCAAGTATGCTCCCCAGCGCCTCCTCCACGTCAAGGGCAGTGGACAGCGTTATGCCCTCCATGAACTCAGCGCCGCTCTCCGGCACCCCCTCCTCCACCGCCTCGGCGTCGGGGATGCCGCTTTGCTCAGCAGACGCATTAAGGCTCCCCGCTGTCAGTGCAAGGATGACGCCCAGCACCGCCGAAGCAATGGCCGGTCCCTTCATCGCGCTCACTCCCTTCCCATCCCGTGATTACTGTCAATGCTCCGCATTCACAGTAATCATCTTAAATCAGGTCCCCGTGCCTCGCCCCTTTCAGGGCAGCCTGCACGGATGCACAAAAATGTTAATGCGTTTTGTGCTTCATTTCCTTTGCCGCTTAGTGCGGCAGGGACATTTTATGCTTCATTTCCTGTGGCGACGTGTGCGGCGTGGACATTTAAAGGGCCGCAAGCTCCTTCAGCATGTTAAATGCGGTGCGCATGAGTGGCAGCGCATTGACAAGTGCAGCCGCGGAGCCTGTGAGCTCCACCGCCGACGCTGCGGAGAGTGCGCCCGTCTCCCTGCACAGGTCGGAGCCCAGGCGCGTGAGTATGGATATCCCAAGCGTCCTCACCACAACTCCCAGCGTCGCAGCCGGCATGCCGGCTGCGTCCGCCAGCTCATCCCAGAAAGCGATGACCTCACGCATGAGCTCCAGCGCCGGCACAAGTGCGAGACACCCGGCTGCTGCGCAGAGCGCCGCGGCCATCGCCGGGTTCTCCCTCCTCACCGAGGCGGCCATCACCGCCGCGACGGCGCACACCGCGGCTGCTTTAAACAGTATCCTGACCATCACAGCCCGAAGAGGCTTTTTATGAGCTCAAAGAGGGACGCTATCTCCCGCACCAGCACCACAAGCACCACCACAAGCCCCGCGATGGTGGTCATGAGCGCCTGCTCCTCCCGCCCTGAGCGCCCCAGCAGCAGATTCAGCACCGACACCAGGATCCCCACCGCGGCGATCCTGAAAATAAGGTCAACATTCATGTGTCCTCTCCCAGTGTAAATCGGGGAAAATTATCCCCTGTGTCCGGAGCTCTCACATGAGCAGCAGCACAGCCACAACCCCCGAGGCCGCCCCGAAGAAGGCGTGAAGCCGCGAATCTCTGTCCCGCTCCCTCTCCGCCTCCCTGAGAAACCGCTCCATTCTGCTCCTCACGCGGCCAATGCTCTCTGACTGCTCTCTGGCGTCATACCTGCCAAGGGCAAGTCCCAGCTCCTTTATCGCCCCCATCTCCTCTCCGGTGAGATTCAGCGCCCCCGTCTGCTCCACCGCCTCAGACCAGATCTCGCAAAATGAGCTCTCACCCAGCCTCTCAAGTCCCGCCAGCGCGTTTTCATAGAGCTTATCTGCCGGGCGCGGCGCGTCCTTTGAGAGCTTCTCAAGCGCGCTCCCCATGGGCGCAAGGCGAGAGCAGATCTCGTGCTCCATCATGTCAAGGGATGCAAGCAGCGCCGAGAGGCTTCTCACTCTCCCGCGAAGCCGCATCACCCCCGCAAAGCCCATTGACGCAGCGGAGGAGATGACAAGGGCCGCGCCTATGAGTCTTGTCACAGGTCCTCCCCCCTTATAAGCTCATACACCCTCCTGCCGGCCTCATTTTTAATTGTGACAAAGCTCCCGAAGACGCGCTCGTCGAAGAGCGCCCTGTAGGATGGCCGCTCTCTCAGATCCGCGATGCCCTCGGCGTGGGCAGTGGCGAGCAGCGCGACTCCGCAGTTTCTGGCGGAGGTCACGGCCTTTATATCCTCAGGCGACGTTATCTCGTCCAGGGCTATTACCTGTGGGTTCATGGATCTGAGCAGCAGCATGACGGCCTCGGCCTTGGGACATCCGTCCAGCACATCCGTCCGTCTGCCAACGTACATCTGCGGCGTCCCCTTTGTCATTGCGGCGACCTCGCCCCTCTCATCCGCCAGCGCCACGCGCATCCCCGGAATGCCCCCCGCGCCGTCTGAGAGCGACGCCGTCACATCCCGCAAAAGCGTCGTCTTCCCGGCCCCGGGCGGCGCTATGATGAGCGCAGACCTGAAGACCCCTCCTCGGGTGAGCCCCGCCATGAGCTCCCGGGCGATCCCCCTGTGCTCACGGGAGATGCGGATCGCCGCTGAGGAGAAGCTCCCGTACCCGCCCACACGCCCGTCAAGCAGAAACACGCTGCCGCAGAGGCCTATCCTGTAGCCGCCGGGCGACAGTATGTATCCGGCCTTAAGCTGCTCCCTGGCGGAGTGAAGCGACGCGCCTGTGGCCGCCTCCACCAGCATCTCAAGCTCCCTCTCTGTGACGCTGTCGCCTCCAAGGCTGACCTCCCCGTCCATCATGAGAACCGAGGGAGGCCGGCCATTGCGGAGGCGGATCTCCTCCGCTCTCTCCCTGTCGCGCCTTGGAAGCGCCCTCGCCCGCTCACGCATTGAGCAGGGCAGCAGCCGAACCGCCCCGTCGTACCGTGATATGCGATACTCCTCGTCCGTCACGTCATCTCCCCCTTCCAGCTGGTCCATCCTATGACGGCCTGTCCCCGCTTATGCAGCTTTTTTAAGGCGGCTTGGGAAAAAACTGTCCATTCCGCAGCCGCTTCCGGAATTAAAGTGCAAAGCCCATGGACGCTTTGTGCATCCTGGCATGTTCCTTAAAAGTGCGCTGCATGGGCATCTCTTTAATTATTAACTTTGGATGCGGAGCTTTCAGGGGAGAGCAAAATTAACCTTGGATGCGGAGCTTTCAAGGGAGAACAAAGCTGCCCTGGCAGGTGTTCCCACCTGCCAGGGCAGCCACGCTTATTCATATGCTTTTCAAGTGTGCCTTTAAATCAGTCGCCGAAGAACTTGTCGTGAATTGCCTGGACAGCTCTATCCGCGTCCTCCTCGTCCACAAGCACAGACACCTTTATCTCGCTTGTGGAGATCATCTCGATGTTTATCTTCTTTCTCGCCAGAGCGTCAAACATCTTCACAGCAATGCCGCTGGTCATCAGCATACCCGCGCCGACGATGCTTATCTTGGCGACATGGGTGTCAATATCCAGCACTGAGTAGTTGAGCTCCTCCGCGTGCTCCTCAAGACTCGACTTTGCAGCCTCGGCGTCACCGCGGGCGACGGTGAAGGTGACGTCCTGAGTTCCGTCTCTGCCGAGGGACTGAAGTATGATGTCCACGTTTATCCGCTCATTTGCCAGGATTCTGAAGATCTGGAACGCCACACCAGGTACGTCCCTAATGCCAACCAGCGTGATTCGCGCTACATTTGAATCCTTCGCGACGCCGCTCACCTCTGCCTGTTCCAATTTCTTGTACCCCCTTACTTTTGTGCCAGGTTTTCTCTCGTAGCTGGACAGAACCTCCAGGTCCACATTGTACCGCTTTGCCATCTCCACGGATCTGTTGTGGAGCACCTTCGCGCCCATGCTGGCCAGCTCCAGCATCTCGTCAAAGGTTATCTCCTGGAGCTTCTTCGCACCTCTGACCTTGTTGGGATCAGCTGTGTACACCCCGTCCACATCCGTGTATATCTGGCACAGATCAGCGTGCATGGATGCGGCTATCGCCACCGCTGATGTGTCAGATCCCCCGCGCCCAAGCGTTGTTATATCGTCATACTTGTTTATCCCCTGAAACCCGGTCACCAGGACGACGCGCCTTGCGTCAAGCTCGTTTCTTATCCGCTCCGAGCCCACGCTCTTTATGGCCGCGTTGCCGTAGTTTGAGTTTGTCTTAAACTGCACCTGCCAGCCGGTGAAGCTTACCGCCGGGATGCCCATGCTCTCCAGCATCATGGCGCAAAGCGCCACCGACTGCTGCTCACCCGTGGAGAGAAGCATATCCATCTCCCGCTTTGACGGCCTGGGATTGTACTCCAGCGCCTTTGCTATGAGCTGATCTGTTGTTTTCCCCTGCGCTGAGAGGACAACGACAACGTCATTGCCCTCGCTGTAGGTATCGGCAATTATCCCCGCCACGCGGCGTACCTTCTCCACATCCGCAACGGAGCTGCCTCCGAATTTCTGTACGATGAGCGCCATTTCCGGCCTCCTCCGAAAAAGTATTCTGCCCGTCCTCCGGGCCTCACACCATTCTATGCCCCTCACGGGAAAATCCCACCGCAGGGCCCGGGCCCGATCCATAAAGGCATCTTCAGTGTTCCCGGGGTGTTCCCGTCAGTCAAGAACCCGGAACATGGAGCGGACCTCCATGCCCGCAAGCTTCTCTTTAAGCTCAAGCTTCGTCATGGGCTCCGTCACAAATGCGTACTCCCCGGGCCCCGCTCCGGGGTACTCGCCCGGGTAGCTTATGAGTCTCAGATCGCCAAAGGCCGCGCCTATGGCCGCAAGCCCTGAGCCTGTGCGCACGTACCATCGCATCCTCAGCTCATCGGCGTCCACAAGGTAGTCCTCCGGGCTCTCATCCCAGCCGATGAACTTCCTTGCGGCAAGATGCTTCACCGCGTCTATCACATCCGCCGCAACTGCGCTCGCGGTGGGGCGCTTGCCGGCGCCGGCGCCATAGAACATGGCCTCGCCCAGTGCGTTTCCGTGGACAACTATGCCGTTCATCACCCCGTCCACGTTTGAGAGAAGACTTGTCTTTCGTATGAGGTGTGGCGCCACGTAGGCCGTGGCATGTTCCCCGTCCAGCCTGTAGGCCCGGCCCAGCAGCTTTATCTTGCAGCCAAGCCTTCTTGAGTACTCCATGTCCTCGGCGGTGACGCCTGAGATCCCCTCGCAGCTTATCCTGTCCGGGTCCACGCTCCGCCCGAAGCACAGATCCGCCAGAATACATATTTTCCGCGCGGCGTCATATCCTTCAATATCGGCGGACGGGTCTCGCTCAGCGTACCCTAGTCTCTGGGCATCGGCCAGGGAGGATCTGAAATCCGCGCCCTCGGTGGCCATTCTTGTCAGTATATAGTTTGTCGTGCCGTTCAGTATCCCGTATATCTCGTCAAGCTCGTTGGCCGTGAGGCACTGTGTGATAGGGCGTATTATCGGTATGCCGCCTCCCACGCTGGCCTCAAAGAGATAGTTTACATTCTTTTCCCTGGCTATCGCCAGAAGCTCATGTCCCTTAGTGGCGACAAGCTCCTTGTTGGAGGTGACGACGCTCTTTCCCGCAAGGAGGCAGCGCCTTGTAAAGTCGAAGGCCGCGCCAACTCCCCCCATGGTCTCCACCACCACCCGTATCTCCGGGTCATCCAGAACATCCTCAAAGCTATGGGTCATAAGCGGCGCGAAGACGCTCCCGGGGAAGTCCCGGAGATCCAGAATTTTCTTAACGCGTATCTCCGTCCCCGCGTTGTGGGCAATGCCCACGGCATTTTCACTCATTACCTCCGCCACTCCGGAACCCACAGTGCCAAACCCCAGTATGGCTATATTTACCATGCCAATTCCCCATTCCATCCGTATATTGCAGCCGTCCCCCCGGAAAAATATACAATAGGGAGATGCCTGCCGCTGATCCGAGATAGTCCCTTGCCGCCGCGCCTTATGCTTTTGCTGCGCTCTGCGCTTTTGCCGCACCCTGCCGCGTACTGCGTCTTCTCTGCGCCCTGCCGCACCCTGCCGCACCCTGCCGCGCCTTGCGTCTTCTCTGCGCCCGGCCTATCTATGTGTCATTTACACAAAAAGACTAAACATGTTTATAATATCACAGCAATGCCGGCTTCGCAACTGCATTTTTGTACCGCAAAGTAGAATTTTTGCCGTTTTTCTCCCTTTTCTTCTATCATTTCGACCACATTTCATATAAGGAGGCGGCGTCTTGACGCGGTCGCTTGAAAAATGGGTGCGCCGCTCGCTTGCAGCTGCGGCGGCGCTGATTACCCTGGCGCTGGTGCGGTGGGTACTGCTGCCCTGTCTTCTTCCCTTTCTGCTGTCCTTCGGCGCTGCAGCGCTGCTGGAGCCCGCGGTGAGGTGGCTTTGCGGGAAAATGCACGTAAAGCGCGGGTTTGCATCGGCAGTTTGTGTGCTGTTCCTTTTAGGGGCCGTAACGGGTGTGGCGGCGTTTGCGGTGTCAAGGCTCATCTGCGAGGCGGTGGACTTTCTTCGCGCGCTGCCGGAGCTTATGTCGGGGCTTCCGGAGCTCTTCACACGGCTTGAGCGCTCGGCTGAGCGCTTTGTCCGCAGCGCCCCGGAGGATGCACAGGAGTACCTCATGGGGGCGGCGGACTCGGTTCTTGACGGGATCGCGGGACTTCCCGGAGTTCTCTCCGCAAGGGCGCTCGAGTGGCTCTCATCTCTGGCATCAGGCGCTCCAAAGGCTCTCCTCTTCTGCGCCACGGCTCTAATCGGCGCATTTTTTGTGAGCGCCGGCTTTCCTGAGATACGCTCCTTTCTTCTGCGCCAGATCCCCGAAAGATTCATGGGCCGTGCAAGGGAGCTTAAGGCCCACGTCCTTGTGACATTCGCAAGGTGGCTCCGCGCCCAGGTGACGCTCATGCTGATCACCTTCCTTGAGCTCACCGCGGCGTTTATGCTGCTCGGCGTCCGCTATGCCGCGGTCATAGCCGCCATCGCCGCGCTCATCGACGCCATGCCTGTCTTCGGAACAGGTGTCGTCCTCCTCCCCTGGGCAGCGGTGTCGCTCATTGGCGGGGAGATCTCAACAGCCGTCGGACTTGCCGTGACATACCTCATCGTGACCGGCGTCAGGAGCGTGCTTGAGCCGAGGCTGCTGGGAAACGGGCTCGGCATACACCCCGCCGCCGCCCTTCTCGCCATGTACTCGGGGTTCCGCCTCGCGGGGGTTCCGGGGATGGTTCTGTTTCCCCCCATGCTCATGGTGGTTAAGCTCCTTAACGACGAGGGGACAGTGCATCTGTGGAACAGGTGAAGGGATTGCGGGGCGCTGCGGTGAAGGGTGCTCCGGTGAAGGGCGCTGCGGTGAAGGGCAGCGCGGTGTAAAATGCTGCGGTGAAGGGTGCTGCGGCGTAGGGTATTGCTTTGAATGCTGTTCATTTTTCATGGAAGATGGGGATTTTTTTAAGGTGCGGCGGTCTTTCGCCCTTTTTCTCCCGGCTCTTAAGTTAAAATGCTCTCCGAGGTCTCAGGCGGCAAGGCCCCTTAAGGCCCTTTAAAGTGATGCGGCGGGCAGTTGAAAGCCGCTGCCAGGGTGCTGACACCCGGCAGCGGCTTTATTACCTTAACTTGGTTTAATCCGGGAGGCGGCGGAATTGCTTAATGTCAGGAAGGAAAATCCAATGGCCATACGATCCAAGAACGCGCTCTCCGAGGCGCTTTTGTCGCTGATGCTCACGCGGCCCTTCGGGGAGATATCCATCTGTGATGTGGCTCACAGGGCGCGTCTTGCCAGGCAGACCTTCTACACCAATTTTGAGCGGAAGGAGGACATACTCCGCTACCTCCTCCAGGGCCTCTTCCAGCGGTATTACGACAGGCTCGCCGCCTCTCCGCCTGAGCCTGAGAATCTGCTCATAGAGTACTTCCTCTTCTGGGGCGGCAGCCGCGATTTCCTGACGCTCCTAATGCGCCAGAGGCTGGGCGCCCTCTTCCAGGACGCCAACAGGGCGTTCTTCATCGAGGACACCGACATCCTCAACCACATCTTCCGGGCTGAACCCTGGCAGCTCCCGTACATAAAGGCAGGCGTGGCCGGGATCACCTATGAGCTGCTGACCATGTGGTTCACAAAGGATGAGGGTCTGTCCGTGGAGGTGCTGAACACTCTGGCAAGGAATCTGCTAAGCGGGAGTCTCTTCGTATCACCTGCCGTCTCGCAGGACGTCAGCCCGTTATGACCATGAGGTCTGAGCGGATATAGCCCACGGTACTCCCGTCCACAACCTTGTACCAGCCGTTGTTTATTCCCACAACCGAAAGGCTTGTCCCCTTATTATATACTCCCAGTATGTCATTTTCCGTGCCGGGGCCTGAGCGCATGCGGATGTCGTCGCCTATGACAACTCCGGTGGCTGTGAAGTTCTTTGCCTCGCGGATCCCCGAGACGTACCTTGCGCTGCAATAGCCCGTTATCCCGCGGTAGTTGACCTTGAGCCACTCATCCGATGTCTTCTCCAGGACAACCACCACCTCGTCTTTTGGTACTCCGCCAAGAAGCTCATAGCCGGTGCCGGGCCCTGAGCGGATATTGAGCACCGTTGCCGTCACGACGCCTCCGCCGACCGCTATCCCCTCAGAGACATACTCATTCCCCTCCGTGGATGTGTTCCCGGTCTCAGGCTCTGCCGCGCCGTTTCCGCCCGTGCCCTCATCGGAG
>CAYPMJ010000035.1:0-2103 GCA_964411785.1 uncultured Oscillospiraceae bacterium | reverse complement strand
CTGCCGGTGTCTGAGCTTCCGGTGTCGACGCCTGAAGTGTCCGAATCGCCGTCGCCTGTTGAGCCGGTGTCGTCCGACTGACCCCCGCTGCTGCCCGGATCTACAAGCTCCCCGTCCGATGCGCCGGAGCCGTCGTCACCATCATCGCCGGCGTCGCCGCTCCCTGTGCCATTTTGCAGGATGTCGTCAAGAGTCATGCTGTCGGGCTTTTGCACCTCTCCCTGGGTCTTTGGGGTGCTCTCCCAGGGCTTCACCACAAGCAGAGCTATGATGAGCACCACCAGCACCGCCGCTGCAAGCACTGGCTTAAGCCAGCTCACGCCGTCGGAGCTGTCGGAGACACCCATAGAGCGCGTTCTTTTCAGACTCTGCCTCCGGTCTGCGGGCTTTATAGGTCGCTCAGGCTCCGCCTTTAAGGCGCTTTTCTTATCGAGACTTAAATCGCTCTTCCCCTCCGAGGTCTTCGCGCCCGTGCTCTCAGTCCTCGCCTCAGATCTTTCGCTTCCGTCCCTTGTCTCCTGCGGGTGCTCCTTTGCAGTCTTAGCGCCGTTTACCGCCAGCGCCGCTGCGGGGACGGCCGTCCTTATGGCGCCTCCGTTCTTCTTCACCATGTCAAACGCCGCAGCAGCGGCCATGGCGCGTCTTGGCGCCTTGCGGCCATAGGGCAGCTTCATGAGGGCCGTGCGGAACTCCGACGCGCTGCTATAACGCTCCGCGGGGTTCTCCGCTGTGGCCTTCGATATGACAGCGGCAAAGTCCCTGTCAAGGCCCTGTATTGAGCCCGGGTCTTCGTCTTCAGGGAAGGCGAGGCCGTTTGCGACGTACTTGAGCAGCGTGCCCAGGGCGTACACGTCGGTGGCAGTTGTGTACTTCCTCTCCTTTTTAAGCTCCGGCGCCTCAAAGCCGCTGTCCACCGCGCCGAAGATGCTTGTCCCCGCCTTTTCAAGGCAGCGCTTTATGCCGAAGTCCCCCAGCACAAAGGCCCCCGAGTCCGCCACAAGCACGTTCTCCGGCTTTATCTCCCCGTGCACCATGCCAAAATCGCTGCACGCCTCCAGCGCTGAGCATATCTCGCGCCCTAAGCGCACCGCGTCATCCTGTGTGGGCTGCACCTTGTCGTAGTAGACGGCAAGCGGCGTATAGATGCCTGTCCTTATGTACGCTGTGAAGCCGGGCCCCTCCGCGTCAGCCACCGTCACATCCTCCACTGACACCAGGTGCGAGGATTTGACTGTCCGGAACATGGTGAGCTCCCAGTTGAGATCATTTTTAAACCGCGCAAAATAGGTGGTGAGCAGGTCCCTGCTTATGCCCATCGCCTCCGCGCTCCTGACTGCCTCCTCCCTGGGAGGCACACGTATAAGCTTTCCGGCCGCAAAAGCCGTGTTTCCCTCAGCCTCACTGCGGATGAGATAGACCGTCCCAAAGGGGCCTGACCCCAGAACGCCCTCTATCTCCCAGCCCGGCCACACATCGCTTATTCCTGTTTCGCTCATTTTATCCCCTTTCCCCTGGTCCCTTATTAAAAGGGCTTATGTACCTCTGCCTTTCACTCTCCGCGCTCAGAACAGCGAGATCTGACTTGTCTCCGGCATGTCCCCGAGGGCCCCCAGGGCCCTCAGCTGCTCGATGTGGGCCCTGGACACCTTAGGGCAGCTCATCGCAAGCTCCTCCACGGACACAAACCTCCGCTCGTCCCTGTGGGACGCCAGATCACAGGCGGCTGACTCGCCAAGTCCCGGGATCCCCACAAACGGGGGCCGCAGCCCATCGTCCTCAACTATGAATTTTACAGGATCGGACTTATATAAATCAAGAGGCAGAAAATGGAATCCGCGCTTATAAAACTCCCAGCACGCCTCCAGCGTCGTCTCCAGGTCATCCTCCTTGGCAGTGCGGTCCTGATTTGACTTTATCTCCTGGAGCCTGGTTCTGACCGGCCCCTCGCCCATGGTCATCACCGCCGCGTCAAACGAGCCCTTCTGGCTCCTCCGGTAAAAATACGCGCTGTAAAATTCAAGCGGCCTGTGTACCTTGAACCAGGCGATGCGGAAGGCCATCATCACATAGGCCACCGCATGGGCCTTGGGGAAGAGATAGCCG
>CAYPMJ010000034.1:0-16714 GCA_964411785.1 uncultured Oscillospiraceae bacterium | reverse complement strand
CTCCGCCGTCTGCGCACTGCGTTGACAGCAGCGACACCGGGAAAAAGCCCGTCTCCGCCAGCGCCGCATAAAGTGCGCTTCCGGCGTGGCCCTTGCTTAAGATGAATCTGTCCCTCAGAGCGTTTTCCGGGTCCTCCGGGAAAATACGCATCACCCCGCCATAGAGCACCGCCAGAATATCTGCTATGGAGAGGCATGAACCAATATGCGCGACTCCGGATATGTGAGTCATCTCTATGGCGTCACGGCGTATGTGCCACGCCAGCTCCCTTGTTGTCACAGCTCTCCCCCCATGAAATAATGAAGCTCGTCCCGCAGCGTCTCAAGCGAGGTGTGCAGGGGCGTATAAAGCGGGTTTTCCCGTGTGGAATAATAAAACGGCTTTGCCCCCGTCCTGGAGACCGGGACCTGGGGGTCCGTCTCCACGCGAAGGCCGTACCTGCTGACAAAAAGCTCAATGATCTCGCTTTTTGATATTGGCTTTGCGCTTCTGACATCCACCGCCGCGTTGATCCGCTCTCCGTAGGCCGCTGCCCGCAGCAGAGCCGCAAAGTCCTCCGGGTGAATGTAGTCGCGCCAGAACTCCCCCGGGACCTGACGGAACACCTTTCCCTCCCGCGCCGACCTTATGGCCGCCGACAGAAAATAGCCGTAGTCCAGGGACATGAAGCGGCTGAAAAATCCGAAGAGCCGCAAGTCCACTATGCCAAGCTCCGGAAACGCTCTGTGCTTTGCCTCGGCATTGAGCTTGGCGGCCTGATAGAAGTCGCCCTCCCGCAGGGCGTTCACAGGTATAAGGGCCTTAGTTGACTCCGACACCGGCTCTGAGAAGCTGCCCCCGTACACAGCGCCGCTGCTCACATGCACAGCGCGGGCGTCGGGGTGCCGAAGCTGGTATCTGAGGATGAGCGCGTCATACTCCTCCGTGACGGAGAATATGGATCTCGGCGGGGTTCCACCGTCGTCCCAGCAGCCGACGCCATTGAATATGATGTCGTACACGCCCTCCGGAAAGTCCCTGTAGCTCCCCATGCGCACCGTCTGCTCTGAGCCGGCGTACATCGCCGCAAGGCGGTCTGCGGAGCGCGAGAAGAGATAGAATTCATGGGGCCCGTCCATAGAGAACGCGCGGAAGGCGCACCTTGCAAGATGCCCTGTCGCACCGAGAATTGCAATCTTCATTCCTTTTCCTCGTCGAAATTAAGCTTCCTGTCGGATACTGTGAGCGGTCTTTTCATGCTCCGCTCGTTGATGCTGAGGATGTACTCCCCCATGATACCCAGGAAAAAGAGCTGTATCGCTCCTAAGAAGAACACCCCTATTATGACCGACGGGATACCCATCGGGTATGAGTCCCAGAAAATGAGCTTCATGCAAAGCGCGTAGAGCGAAAAGAGCATTCCAAGCGCCCCCACCAGCACCCCCGCAAAGGTGGCAAGCCGCATGAGGAGCTTTGTGTATGAGGTGAGCCCCACCATCCCCTGGTCATATTTCTTGAGGAAATTCTGTCCGCTCTTTCCCCGCCGGCTGGGCTCCTGGACCACCTCCACCGTCTTTATCCGCCCGGCGTACTCCGCCACTATCCCCGGGAAGAACGGCTGCGTGTCATCTATCTTCCGCAGCACCTCCATGAGCGGCCGGCCGTAGAGCCCGTAGTAGGAGAAATTCGGTATAAGTCGGCTGTTTGAGAGCTTTCTGAGAAGCCCGTAATAGAGCTTCCGGCCCAGGGCCGTTATGCCGTGGTCGGTTGAGTTCGGGTGGACTCCCACAACCGCGTTGTAGCCCTCCTCCCAGTACCCGACAAATTCGGGCAGCCTCTCCGGGGGCTCCTGCAGGTCGCCCATCAGCAGAAACACCGCGTCGCCCCTCCCTGAGCGCAGCACCTGCACTATGTTCCGTATGGGACCGAAGTTCGTCACGTTGTGTATGCCCTTTACCCTGCGGTCCTGCCCGCAGACCGCCTCAATCTTCTCCCAGGTGCCGTCCTGGGAACAGTCGTCGGCAAATATTATCTCGTAGTCGTACTGCGGCAGCGCCTTGAAGACCTCCCTGAGCCGCTCATACATCTCCTGTACGCTGTTTTCCTCATTATAGCATGGGATGGCCACGCTGATAAGCTTTTTTTCCATCTGTGCTCCTCCAGGGACTGCTAAGCCCGTAAGAATTTTCTATCCGGAATCTTACCATTCCGTACGGAGAAAAGCAAGGCCTTTTAAAGGGCCGTCAGGCCCTTTTGTCCCCATCACTCCCCGGAGGTCCCCCTGTACTTCCTGCGCGTCGCCAGCCCGCCTCGTATGTGGCGCTCCGCCTTGTTCTGCTCCAGCACCGCCCTCACCTGCCCGTAGAGGGCCGGGTTAATCTTTCTGAGACGATCGCTCAGATCCTTGTGGACGGTGCTTTTTGACACGCAGAAAACGCCGGCGGCGGCGCGGACGGTCGCCCTGTTCTCAAGTATGTACTCCGCCAGCTCGACGGCCCGCTCCTCTATGTCTGTCCTCAAAATCACCACTCCCGGATACGCTGATATCCCATACTATGCCGGAAGTGGCTGACATATGCTTCTTAGCTCTCAGCCCGTTGTCCCGTCGGACAGTATCTGCTGCATGTCCGCTATCACCCAGCTTCCGTCAAGGCTGACATAGTAATAGCGGGTGTTTGTTATGTCGTGGCGCTCTCCGCCTGTCCTCGTGAGGATCAGCTTCTTGTCAAAGTACACATCGCACGAGAAGAGCTCATCTGTGTATACAACGTAGTTTGACACGGCCTCGTCTGAGAATGTCGGCGTCCCGTGGGCGCTGTAAAAGGACATGTCCTCCCTGCGGTATATCTCCGCAAGCTCCAGATAGACCGAGTCCGACGGGAAGAGATGCCGTATCGGGTCAATGCTCCTTGTGCACCCTGCAAGATCCCGCGAGAAGAAGTTTGAGTAGTCCTTCGCGTTCTGAAGGACAAGCTCCTCCAGCTCCCCGCTCATCTGCGTGGCCGTGTAGCCCTCAACCCGCAGGCTGTGGGCCTCCCCCACAGGCTCCACAGTCTCCCCCAGGTTGCTCACTATCTCTATGGAGGGCTCTTTGTAGAGCCCCTCCACCTTATACTCCACAAGCTCCGGCACATCCACATACGCCGCCGCGTACTGAAGCTGAGTAAAGCTGACGGGAGCTGTGTCCGTCCTGTCGGCAGCACCCAGAGTCACCCCGTTGACGGCGACGGTGTAGTTGCTGGGGACCGTTATCACGTAGGGCTCCAGCGTCTCAAGCATGGGTGTAAGTGTGTCAAGCTCCCACTCCTGGAGCGTCAGCATCAGCATCAGAGTCCGCGATGAGCTCTCACGGAGCGTCGCCGTCGCCACAGGCGTCCCGTCCGAGATTATGGTGTAGGCGGGCGTCATGGCGTCATAGCCCCCTGTTACCGCCTCAAATGTGAGATCGCCTAAGTCCTCCTCAAAGGTCAGAAAGGCCGCGTCTCCCTCCTCAAACCGGCTTACCGGAATGCCCATTGAGGAGAACGCCTCCTCATCTGTGAGGATCCCCTCTATCTCCCCCATTATCCGGCTCTCCATCACGGCGTCCGGCTGCGCCTCCTCATAGGTCACCATGCAGTCTCTCACGTATCCCACGACCCACACCCACAGGTATACAAAGGCCGCGGCAAACACGGCGAACAGCACCCAGAACACAGGAAAGCGCCTGCGCCCCGCACCATTGTCTCTCATGCCTCGCCCTCCCTCTTCTCCACCACAAAGGCCGTGGGCAGTCTCCAGGACGACGTGGAATAGTAAAGCGTCACGCTTGTCATCTCGTACGCCCCGTCGTAGTACATGGACGAGGAGCTGCCCCCGTCAAGGTTAGCGGCGTTCACGGCGCCGTAATCAAGCATGATGGATATGAGGTCCTGCGCCGTAGCTCCAAGATGCCCTGACGCGCCTCTGCCGTCTGTCACCAGCAGCAGCACGGCGCCGTCCTCGCGCTGCCCTATGGCCGTCCTGGGGTTCGCGCCGCTGCCCGTACCGGTTATCTCCCGCGCCTTGCCGTTTATTATGAGCTTGGCAAAGTGGTTATCGTCTCCGCCCTCGACGTCCTTGAAGCACACCGCGTCCCGTATGCGGTTTTCCTCCACCGCCTTCTCCGCCTGCGCCGCTGTCATGTCGCCCACATCCAGTATAATCAGTATGTTGTCCTCGTTGAAGCCTATCAGCACATCTCCCGAATGGGGGTCATTGTACTGCAGCTCCCCGTCGCAGACAACGATACCCTGGGGTCTCCCTCCCCAGTTTCCGTCCGAGTAGTAAAGTCCCCCGTTTATGCCCGCCAGGTAGTCGCCGTCCGTCACAAGCTGCTCCAGCGTCTTTCCCTTCTTGCTCCTGTCCATATCCGACCAGGGGTAGATCGTCGTGAGCTTCACCCGCGCCGGATCGTTTACTATCATAAGCTTGGCAAAAAATGACCGCCCTGAGATCTCTATTATCTCTATGCCGTCCGGATCAGCCGCAGTCTCCCCGCCATCGTCGCCGGCATCCCCATCGGTCCCGACGGAGCTCGTATCTATGAGTCCCGGGTCCACCTGCTCGTCGCTCGGCTTCATGCCGTTGAGGCTCGTTATCTCAAGTATCTCATCCTCCGAGAAAAACCAGGAGGCGAGGAACTTCATCTGTCCCGTCTCCAGAATTGTGGATACAAAGAGGTTGCTTGCGGCAGGGCTGGGCCCTTTGCATATTGTCCACAGCGTGGCGTATGCGCCCGCCGCCGTGATCGCGAGAAATACCACAAGCACAAGCACCATCCGCCCGATCACCTTGCCCGCGGTGAGCCTCCCGGACTTGGCCCGTAAGCTCTCCTGGCCGGTTCCTTTATCTGACATTTCGTCCTCCCCTTATCATCTTATCAACACTTCATCTTAATTATTTATTACTTGAAAACCCACCTGTGCTGTATCTGAAAGCTCGCCATGAAGAGCAGTACGTCTATCACTATCTTAAGCGCCACCTCCAGCAGCGCTCCGGCCCTCAGAATGTCGGAGATGAGAAACAGCAGCAGGTAGGAGGCGGCTGTCTGCGCGGCGCAGAGCACGTAATAGCGAAGCAGCGTCCTGCGGGCCGGCGCGTCGGATCGGAACACCGCCCTGCGGTTAAGGGAGTAGTTCACAAAGGACGACACCGCCCTGGCCCCGAAGACCGCTATGAACTGCCGGAGCCCGCGGCTGAGCGTGTCAAGCAGCAGAAAGCTGAGGAGTGTGAAGAGCGCGTAATCCACCGCAGAACCTGCGCAGGAGGAGAGCGTGAAGGCCCCGATCTTACGGTATATTGCCAGCGAGTCGCGGAAGGGGTGGAAATGGGATGTGGGGTTTCCGGGCTCGTATACCGTCTCTATGCGCTGCTCCACGATTCCGACGCGGGCGTTTTTGAGGGTGAAGAACATCTCCGTCTCGTACTCGTACCTGCTGCCCTCCGTCTCAAGCATGAGCGGCAGGACCTTGAATGGTATTGCCCTGAGGCCCGTCTGCGTGTCGGAGACGGGTATCCCGCAGAAGAGGCGGAAGACCGTCCTTGTGATGCGGTTTCCCATGCGGCTCTTCCACGGCACCTTCGGGTCGTCAAAGTCCCTGCACCCCAGCACCACGCACCCATCTGACTTAAGCATGCGCTGCGCACAGGCCCTCACGTCCTCGGCGCGGTGCTGGCCGTCCCCGTCCACCGTCACGGCCCCGGCCGAGTCCGGGATACTCTCAAGAATGTATGCAAAAGCCGTCTTCATCGCAGCGCCCTTGCCGCGGTTCACCTCATGCGTGAGCAGCGTCACCTCCGGGTACTCCTCCAGGAGCAGAAACGGCCCCGTGTGTTCGGGGTCGCTGCCGTCATTTACAAGTATTATCCGCCTGAAGCCCGCCTCAAGAAGGCTGTCCACCACCTGACAGAGCGTCTCATCCGGATTAAGCGACGGGAGCACCACCGTCACATCACTATAGTCCATCGTATCACCCGCCGGATTTCTTATATGAATAATATTATACAATGGCCACGCGCTTTACGCACGGCCTTAAATGCGGCCTTAAATCAAGTATGACAGCCGCGAACGCGCGGCGTCCATGGCCATTATACATGATTCACAGAAAAGTTCAATAGGTCAATTCTTAAAACTCCGGGCAGATTTCAGGTGCTTCGGGAGATTTCAAGGGCTTTGAGAGATCTCCCGGTGCATGGGCCTGAATACGGGGGACAAAATTTCGTGAGAACGGAAAAAATACTTGCAAAACAGAAAAAACGGTGTTATAATCCCCTTATGAGATAGGTTCAGGCTTTGAGTGGGTTAGTTTCCCACTCTTTTTTCTGCAAAATGACGCGCCTTGAGCGCCGGAGGTCTTACCTTGAGTAAAGTGACGGAAACTGTGGAAAAGCTTGCAAGGCCCGTGGTTGAGCAGTGCGGGTGTGAGCTCTGGGATGTGGAGTATGTGCGGGAGGCCGGGGAGTGGTTTCTGCGCGTATATATTGACAAGGAGACCGGGGTGTCCATTGATGACTGCGAGGCGGTCTCCATGGCCCTTGACCCGCTCCTTGACGAGGCCGATCCCATAGACGGGAGCTATACCTTCGAGGTGTCCTCCGCCGGCGCTGAGCGGCAGCTGCGCCGTCCTTCGGACTTTGAGCGGTTCATGGGGAGCTTCTGCGCGGTAAAGCTCTACTCGGCCAAGGACGGTTCCAAGGAGCACCTGGGCCATCTGCGTGGGTTCGAGGACGGAAGGGTCCTCATTGAGGAACGCGGTGAGACGCGCGCCTTTGAGAAAGATGAGATCGCGGGCGTTTGGCTCCGCATTGAATAGAAAGGACAGCTCAGATGAACGCTGAATTTTTCGCGGCAATCGCCGACCTGGAGAAGGAGAAGGGCATCCCCAAAAGCTACATGATGGAGAAGATAAACCAGGCCCTCCTTGCCGCGCTCCGGAAGGACAACCCGGAGGCCGGTGACAACGTTGTGGTGGAGATGAATGAGAAGAAGCAGACTGTCGAGATGTACATCCGCAAGACGGTCGTGGAGGAGGTGACCGCCCCCGCGGTGCAGCTGCTCCCTGAGGAGGCCCAGAGATATTCAAGGCACGCGGCCGTCGGCGACACGGTGAACGTCCCGGTGGATACGAAGAAGTTTGGCCGCATAGCCGCTCAGGCCGCAAAGCAGGTAATAATACAGGGTATACGCGAGGCGGAGCGGAGTGTGGTGTACGAGCAGTTCACCTCCAAGGAGCATGAGGTGCTGACAGGCGTCGTCTCCCATGTGGATGAGCAGAAGGGCTCCGTGAGCGTCCAGATAAAGACCGGTACGGACTTCACGGAGGCGACGCTCTCCGCCTCGGAGCGCATCCCCGGCGAGACGCTCAAGGATGGCGACCACATACGCGTCTATGTGTCGGAGGTCAGAAAGGCCGGCGGCGGCCCGCAGATACTGATATCCAGGACGCATCCCGGTCTTGTGAGGCGTCTTTTTGAGCTGGAGGTCCCGGAGATTTTCGACGGGACAGTTGAGATACGCAGTATAGCCCGCGAGGCGGGGAGCCGCACGAAGATCGCCGTGAGCTCCTCCCAGAGTGAGGTTGAGCCCATCGGCGCGTGCATAGGCCCCAGAGGCAGCCGCGTGAACGCAATTGTGGATGAGCTTAAGGGTGAGAAGATAGACATAGTCAAGTACAGCGACGACCCCAGGGAGTACGTCGCCGCCGCCCTGGCGCCCTCGGATGTGGTCAGCGTGGAGATGGGGGAGGACGGCAAGCTCTGCCGTGTCATTGTCCCGGACAGCCAGCTGAGTCTCGCCATAGGCAAGGAGGGACAGAATGTCCGTCTTGCGGCGAAGCTCACAGGATACAAGATAGACATAAAGCCCGAGAGTGCCGCAAAGACTGATAACCAGTGATAAAAGAGCTTCGCACCTTCGGTGCCGGGCGCTTTGCGTCAGTTTCACTTATGGAGAGCTACACGAAAAGGAGCCAGTATGCAGAAGAAGATTCCCATGCGCAGGTGTGTGGGCTGCCGGGAGATGAAGCCCAAGCGGGAGCTTTGCAGAGTTGTGCGTTCGCCGGACGGGGCGGTCACGCTTGACGCCGGCGGGCGCAGTCCCGGGCGGGGCGCGTACCTGTGCCGGAACAGCGAGTGCCTCCTGCGGGCAATAAAATCCAGGGCGCTGCCGAGGGCCCTGGACGCCGAGGTCCCGGATGCCGTGCTGGAGGCGCTCCGGACGGAGCTGGAGGCGCTATGAGCTGTCTCACATTTCTGGGACTGTGCCTCAGGGCAGGTCATCTTGAGATCGGCGAGGAGTCCTGCGGCGCCGCGGCCAGAGCGAAAAAGGCCCGCGCGGTGCTCACAGCCTCGGATCTGTCCCACAGCTCATTGTCCCGTGCGGAGACTCTTGCCAGCGCCGCTGGGGCTCCGCTTCTCCCCCTCCCCTTCACAAAGGCGGAGCTCGGGATGGCAGTCGGCAGGGGCACGCCCGGTATACTGGCGATAACAGATGTGGGGATGGCCTCCGCCTTTGCCGGAAAGCTGTCGTCAGAGTACCCGGGGACGTATGATGAGTCCGCGCAGCTGCTCAGCGTCAGGGCGGAGCGGGCGGAAAAACGGCGTCAGGAAAAACGGCGTCAGGAAAAACGGCGTCAGGAAAAACGCCGGCGCCGGAAAAACAGGCAGACAGGCGGAAAAGGATGACCGCCGTTCCATGACAGTAACTTGCAGCCGGAAGATTTACGATGATTTTCGGATTTTCTGTTTGCATAAAGCAAATCGAAAGGGATGATTTATTTGAGCACACTTGTAAAATACAGGGTGCATGAGGTCGCAAAGGATTTTGGTATAGCCTCCAAGGTGATAATGGAGATCCTGACTGAGTATGCGACCACCCCCAAAAACCATATGCAGGTGCTCGAAGATGCGGAGCTGGATCTGATTTTCGAATATCTGACTCAGCATCATCAGATGGAGAATCTTGCGGACATCTATTCCGTAGAGCCGGCTGCGGAGGCGAAGGCACCCACAAAGGAGCCGAAGGCGGCGAAGGCAGCCGAGGCGTCTGCCGCTTCCGGGACGGGCAGACAAGGAAAGGACGCTCCAAAGGAGGAGCGGGCCGACGCGCGCCCGCGGAAGGCCGAGGCGGCAGCGAAGGGCGACGCAGGAAAGGCGGAGACTTCCAGGAGCGAGGCTGCAAAGAGCGATGCGCAAAGGTCCGATGCTCTGAAGGCGGAGGGCTCCGGGGCCGAGGCCTCGGGAGCTGACAGCGCAAGGTCCGAGCCGGGAAGGGCAGAGGGTGCAGCGGCGCAGGATAAGTCCGCGCGGACCTCGCGGAAGCGCGTTGTAGACACCTCCGGCGTCACCATAAACATTGAAAAATATGATGAGCGCTTTGACACCCTGGCCGGGCAGCGGGGTGAAAAGGCGCAGAACATGAAGCGTGGCAAGGAGAAGATACAGAAAAAGGGCGGGAACAGGACACAGAGCGCCGGCAATCAGAGCGCGAAGCGCCGTCAGGAGGAGCGGGACCGCATGCAGCGGCTTCAGTTTGAGGTCGCAAAGAAGGCCCCCGTGAAGGTGCAGATACCGGATGAGATATCGGTAGGTGAGCTTGCGTCCAGGATGAAGAAGACGGGCGCTGAGACGGTAAAGCAGCTCATAAAGCTCGGAGTCATGGCGTCGCTCTCCGACGTGATCGACTATGACACTGCGGCTCTTGCGGCGATGGAGCTCGGGTGCAAGGTGGAGCGTGAGGTACACGTCACCATAGAGGAGCGGCTCATAGATGTGAGCGAGGACTCGAAGGAGGACCTCCAGCCCCGGGCGCCGGTGGTGGTGGTCATGGGTCATGTGGATCACGGCAAGACGAGTCTTCTTGACAAGATACGCTCGTCAAACGTGGCCTCAGGCGAGGCCGGCGGCATCACGCAGCACATCGGCGCTTACAGGGTGATGGTAAACGGCAATCCCGTGACGTTCCTCGACACCCCCGGCCACGAGGCGTTCACCTCCATGCGCGCCAGGGGCGCCATGGCGACGGATATAGCGATCCTTGTCGTCGCGGCCGACGACGGCATCATGCCGCAGACGGTGGAGTCCATAAACCACGCCAAGGCCGCGAAGATACCTATAGTCGTGGCGATAAACAAGATGGATAAGCCGGGAGCCAACCCCGAGCGGATCAAGCAGCAGCTCACCGAATACGACATAGTCCCGGAGGAGTGGGGCGGCGACACCATAGTCTGTCCCATAAGCGCCAAGACCGGTGAAGGTATCCCGGAGCTGCTGGAGAACCTTGTGGTGCTTGCGGAGGTGCAGGAGCTGCGCGCTAACCCGAACCGCGCGGCCAGAGGCGTCGTGATTGAGGCGCGGCTGGACAAGGGCCGCGGCCCGATAATGACTGTTCTCGTCCAGAACGGCACGCTGCACGTGGGTGATATAATCATAGCCGGGACGGCTGTCGGGCGCGTGAGGACCATGATCAACGACAAGGGCGAGCGCGTGACCGATGCCGGTCCGTCGGTGCCGGTTGAGATAGCGGGAATGAACGAGGTGTCCAGCGCCGGCGACATTTTCAATGCCGTCGCTGATGAGCGCATGGCAAGGGAGCTTGCCGAGCAGAGGAAGCAGGACCAGAAGAACAAGGCCGGGTCAGCGACAAGGAAGGTCTCCCTTGAGGATCTGTTCGCCCAGATAAAGGAGGGCGAGCTTAAGGATCTCAACCTGATAGTCAAGGCGGACGTGCAGGGCTCAGCTGAGGCGATAAAGACGTCCCTTGAGAAGCTCTCAAACGACGAGGTGCGGGTAAAGGTCATACACTCAGGTGTTGGCGCGATCACGGAGTCGGACGTCATGCTGGCCTCCACATCCGACGCTATTATAGTCGGCTTCAACGTCAGACCCGAGGTGGACGCCCGGGAGAATGCCCACAGAAGCGGCGTCGATATACGGCTCTACAGCGTCATATATGACTGCATAGGTGAGATTGAGTCGGCGATGAAGGGTATGCTCTCGCCTAAGTACCGTGAGAGTGTGCTGGGACACGCGCAGGTTCGGGAGACGTACAAGGTCTCGAAGGTGGGCACTGTTTGCGGGTGCTACGTGCAGGATGGAAGGATACAGAGGGGCTCACAGGTCCGTGTGCTCCGCGACAATGTGGTGCAGTTTGACGGGGCGCTGGCCTCACTGCGCCGGTTCAAGGACGATGTGCGCGAGGTGGCGTCGGGCTACGAGTGCGGTATCCAGGTGGAGAAGTTCAACGACGTGAAGGTCGGGGACATAATTGAGTGTTATGTGATGGAACAGGTTCAGCAGTAAAAGCAGCCACTGTCCAGCGTATTTACGCTGGACAGCATCATTTAAGTAAGCGAAGGGGCGTTTGAAATGCCATCAAAGAAAATAGGGCGGATAGACGAGGACATAAGGCTCTCGATTTCGAACCTGCTGCGCGAGGTCAAGGACCCCAGGATACACCAGGGACTGCTGAGCGTCACGGCGGTGGAGACAACGGGGGATCTTAAATACAGCAAGATCTATATAAGCGTTCTGGGGCTTGAGAACGAGAAGGATTTCATGCGCGGGCTTAAATCCGCGGAGGGCTGGCTGCGCCGGGAGCTGGGACACAGGCTGTCGCTGCGCAACACGCCGGAGCTCACATTCATACTTGACCACTCCATCGAGGAGGGCGCCCATATAAACAGCATACTGGCAGGACTTTCCGCCAGGGAGGCGGAGAGGCAGGAGAGCGGCGGCGATGGAAATAAGACCTGATGAGGCGGCTGAGTATCTTCGCAGCCACGATGACTATCTCATCCTCACGCACACAAGGCCGGACGGTGACACGCTGGGAAGCGCGGCGGCGCTCTGTTCGGCGCTGCGCAGACTTGGGAAAAAGGCATATCTCTACAGAAACCGCGGTGTGACAAAACGGTTCATGCCGTATGTGGGGCCGTGGATGGAGGACGGGTCTGAGGGGACGGTCATCTCCGTTGACATTGCGGGGGAAAATCTTTTTCCCGACGGCTTTAAAGGCGAGGTTGAGCTTGCGATAGACCACCACCCCTCAAACTCCCGCTTTGCGGCAAGGACGCTGCTGGAGCCGGAACGCGCTGCATGCGGGGAGATCGTTTTAGACCTCATAAAGCGGCTCGCGGGCGGAGTCAACAAGGCGGAGGCGGACCTTCTCTATATAGCGCTCTCCACGGATACCGGCTGCTTCCGATACGCAAACACCGGCGCTGACACCTTCCGGGCGGCGGCGGAGCTCATGGACGCGGGGGCGGACGCTGCGGCAATAAGCCTCATCTTCTTCCGCACAAGCTCCCGCGCGAGGCTGAAGCTGGAGGGGATGGTGTTCTCCTCCCTTCGCACCTATGAAGACGGGAAGGTCTCATTTGCCATAATAACAAGGTCGATGATGGACGAGGCCGGCGCGACTGAGAACGACGCCGACGATCTTCCGTCGCTTGCAAGCCGCCTGGAGGGCAGCGAGGTGTCGGTGACGGTGCGGGAGACGGCGGACGGGAAATCCAAGGTCTCCCTGCGCTCCGGGGACCGGGTCAATTCATCGCAGATATGTGCGCATTTCGGCGGAGGAGGCCACGCCAGGGCGGCGGGCTGCACGATAGACTGTCCCCCCGACAGGTCGGCGGGCATGCTGCTCCCCCTCATCCGGGAGGCGCTGGCGGAATGAGCGGGATACTTATTGTGGACAAGCCGGCCGGGTGGACCAGCCAGGACGTGTGCGCGAAGCTCCGCGGGCTCCTGCACGAGCGCAGAGTGGGTCACGGCGGGACGCTTGACCCCATGGCGACGGGAGTTCTGCCGGTGTTCTGCGGCAGGGCGACGAGAGCGGTATCCTTTGCCGTGGGCGAGGAGAAGCGCTATGTGGCCGGAATCCGCTTCGGCATCACGACGGACACCCAGGACATAACAGGGCGCGTGCTTACCTGCGGCGGCGGTGCGCCGGGGGAGGCCGACATAAGAGCTGTCCTCCCCCGCTTTACCGGGGAGCAGGAGCAGACTCCGCCTATGTATTCCGCGGTGAGGGTGAACGGCGAGAGGCTTTATAGGCTTGCCCGCCGCGGCGCAGATGTGGAGCGGGCCCCACGGCGCATCACGATAATGGAGCTCTCGCTTCTGGGGTCCGACGGCGACGACTTCCTCCTGGATATCCGCTGCTCAAAGGGCACCTATATACGCACCCTCTGCGCTGATATAGGCGCAGCGTTAGGCTGCGGCGCTGTCATGTCGAGTCTTCGCAGGATGCGTGTGGGCCCCTTCACCATAGATGACGCCCACACCATGGAGGAGCTTTCAGAGTGTGCCGCTTCGGGGACGCTGTCAGGGCTTTTAAGGCCGGTGGACAGCCTCTTTGCCCAGCTTCCCGCGGTGACGCTAAGCAGCGAGGAGGAGCGCCGGTGCAGGTGCGGGAACGCGCTGCCCTTCGCCTCGGCGTCCGATGGGCGCTGCCGGGTCTACGGGGAGGACGGCACATTTCTGATGCTGGGGGAGACCGGGTCAGGTCTCCTGAAGCCTGTAAAAAGCTTTTTTGAGGTGGGGTGATCACGTGACAATCGGAGGGGCCAGGCGCGTCATTGCGCTCGGTTTTTTTGACGGTGTCCACACAGGTCACGCCCGTCTTCTCAGGTCCGCAAAGGCGGAGGCGGCGCAGCGGCGGGCGGTGTGCTCCATGCTCACCTTCGATGTCCCCCCCGGCAAGACAACATGCGGAGCGGCTACGCCGCTTATAAACTCGCTTGATGACAGAAAGGGCCTTGTGCGCCGCCTCTTCGGCATCGAGGATGTGATCTGTCTTCACTTTGACAGTGAATTGCAGCACATGGGCTGGGAGCAGTTTGTGGATATGCTAAGCTGTGAACTGCGGGCCGAATGCCTGGTGGCGGGATACAACTTCCGTTTTGGCCGGCAGGGCCTTGGGAACGCGGAGCTTCTCAGAAGGAGATGTGAGGAGCTCGGAATGGGCTGCATCATTATCCCCGAGGTCTCCATGGACGGCGCGGCGGTGAGCTCCACCAGGATACGGGCGCTTCTCGCCGAGGGCAGCATTGAGGAGGCAAACAGGCTGCTTGGCCACAGGCACGTCATCACCGGGACAGTGGAGCGCGGCCGGGGGCTGGGACACGCGATGGGTGTTCCGACCATAAACCTAAGGCTTGAGAGCGGCGTTCTTGCGCCGGCGCACGGTGTATATTTTTCCCTTGTGCATCTTTCGGGCAGGGATGGCTATGTGAGGGCCGTTACCAACATAGGTGTCAGACCCACTGTCGGCGAGGACGGGGATGTGTCTGTGGAGACGCATCTCACAGACTTCTCCGGCGACCTCTACGGCCAGCGTGTGCGCGTGGAGCTCTGCAGGTTTTCAAGGCCTGAGATGCGTTTTTCCTCCGTGGATGAGCTCCGGGCCCGGATACTTGACGACGTGGAGGCGGCAAGGGAGTATTTCGTAAATTCTTAATATGACATTTTAAGAAAATCAGCATGACTCTGCCATTGCCGCAAGGGCGGTCAGCTGGGGTCATGCTGCCTTAGATGAGGAGGTAATTCATGAATATCTGCGTACTCTCCGGCAGTCCCAAGGGTAAAGGGAGCGTCACATTTCAGACTGTCCGGTATCTTACGAAGCTGTTTCCTGAGGATACATTCAGGACGATCCGCGCCGGGCAGCGGATAGCGGCCCTTGAGCGGGATATGACGCCGGCGCTGCGGTGTCTTGAGTGGGCGGATCTGGTGCTCTTCTGCTACCCTGTTTACACCTTTCTCGTCCCCTCGCAGCTCCACAGATTCATCGAGCTTCTGAAGGAATCAGATGTGGATCTCTCAGGCAAGCTCTGTGCGCAGATATGCACATCAAAGCACTTCTACGATGTGACGGCGATGAACTTCATCCGCGAGAACGCCCTTGACATGGGCCTTAAATACGCCGGTGAGCTATCCGCAGATATGGATGACCTGCTCACCGAGCGCGGGCGGAATGAGGCCGTGGCGTTCTGGAATCTGGTGCATTTCCGCGCAGACAGCGATCTTGCCGTTAAGAGGCTGCCCTCACCTGCCGCGGCGCCTGCGCATTACGTCCCCATCGGTACGGATACCGAGAAGTGCGCCGGCCATGAGGTTGTCATAGTCGCTGACCTCACCGGTGACGACGGGGAGCTTCTTGCGATGATAAAGGATTTTCAGTCTCTCTGGCCGCACCCGTCGAAGGTTGTGGATCTGGCGGAATACCCCTTTGCCGGGGGGTGCCTCGGCTGTTTTCACTGTGCATCCGACGGCAGGTGTGTCTACAAGGACGGCTTTGACGAATTTTTACGGACCGAGATACAGACTGCCTCCGCCACAGTTTACGCCTTCCGCATAAAGGACCACTCCATGGGCTCCAGGATGAAGATGTACGACGACAGGCAGTTCTGCAACGGCCACAGGACCGTGACGCGTGGGCAGCCGGTGGGCTACCTCATACGCGGCGACCTTGACTCAGAGCCGTCGCTGCGCATGGTCATTGAGGGGCGTGCGCAGGTGGGTGGCAACTTCCTTGCGGGGACGGCCATGGACGCCGGCGGTGTCCGTGCGCTTGTGGAGACGCTCGATTACGCGCTCAGCATGCACCTTGAGCAGCCCGCCAACTTTCTCGGCGTCGGCGGCATGAAGATCTTCCGGGACCTCATCTGGGTCATGCGGGGAATGATGAAGGCCGACCACAGCTTTTATAAGGAGCACCGGCTCTATGACTTCCCGCAAAAGCAGCGCGGAACCATTCTCAAAATGAAGCTTGTGGGCGCCCTGCTCTCAAGTCCCGGGATACGCGCCAAAATGGGGAACAAAATGACCGAGGGCATGCTGTCGCCCTATGAAAAGCTCCTTAAATCCGATAAGTCCAGGTAGAAGCTGTCTTTCGCAGACTGTGATAAAAAGTCCTGAAGATGTGCCAATGGCGCATTTTCAGGACTTTTTATCTATCATAAGACATCTATACCGAAAGCCACCCAAGCTCAAGCTCCCAGGCCGCCAGTGTCACGCCCGGGCGGACATGCGGCCCGTGAAAGTCGCTGCCGCCCGTCTCGTGCAGGCCGTACTTTGACGCGAGATGCCTGTACTGGGCCGCCTCAGCGCCGGTGAATGTGGGGTAGCAGCACTCAATAGCGTCAAGCCCGTATCCGCAAAGCTCCCTTACAAGGTCGTCCAGTGCGTCATCAGGGAGCCTCAGCTGATTCGGGTGGGCAAGGGATGTCCCTGCGCCGGCGGATTTCAGTGCCATAAGTATCTCCCGTGCAGGCGGCTTCTCCCGCTCCACCGTCTCCCGGAACTCCGGCGTGTCAAGATACACCGCAAACGCCTCAGGGACGCTCCTCACCACACCCATATCCATGAGTATCATGGCAAAGTGTGTGCGCGACGCCATCCCGCCCCCCGTCAGCTTCTCCACCTGCTCCGGCGTGACGGGCACGCCCTTGCCGTTTAAGTAGTCAATGATTCTCATCTTCCTGCTGTCACGGCCCAGCCGCAGCCGCCCGCAAAGTGCCCTGAGCCCTTCGTCGCTGAGGTCAAAGCAGTAGCCTAAAATGTGCAGGTACGGGTACTCCCTGGCGGAGAACTCTATGCCGGGGAGCACCTTGTAATTGAGCAGCTCCCCCGCCTTAAGTGCCTCGGGCAGGCCCTCCATTGTGTCGTGATCCGTGACGGCCAGAACCTCAGGCCCGCCAACGGCCGCCATAC
>CAYPMJ010000033.1:0-17201 GCA_964411785.1 uncultured Oscillospiraceae bacterium | reverse complement strand
GGCTGTGGTTCACGCCATCGAGGCGCACCACGGCGACGTGGAGCCGCACACTCTGGTGGCCTGTCTCGTTCAGGCCGCGGATACCATCTCTGCCGCCCGTCCCGGCGCGAGGCGTGAGAACATCGAAAGCTATATTAAGCGCCTGGAAAAGCTGGAGGAGCTTGCCAAGTCCTTCAAGGGTGTCGATACCTGTTACGCCATACAGGCCGGCCGTGAGATACGCATTATGGTGAAGCCTGAGGAGATTTCCGAGGACGAGATGGTACTGCTTGCGCGGGAGATCGCAAAGAAGATTGAGTCTGAGCTTGAGTACCCCGGGCAGATCAAGGTGAATCTCTTCCGTGAGACAAAGGCTGTGGAATACGCAAGATAGACATATGATACAAAACGCCGGAGAGGGTGTCCTCTCCGGCGTTTTTTCTTATCCCCGGCCTTCACCGCACCTTAAAGCTTCATGTTCCGCTTTGCTGATGCGCCGGGTGGTCACAGCGCCCGGTATCATATTCCGCAACAGCTCCTGTGTAGGCGTCTATCTCATATTCATACTCTGTCCCGCCATAGCAGAACTCAACCTCATAGCGGTCATCGTCAAGCTTCACCGTAAGGCCCAGGGCCTCTGTCTTTGCCACTCCCGCATGGACACACGCTGCGTCAACGGCAGCGCTCTCACCTATAAGCTGCGCCGGCGTTGTTCCGCTTTGCTGATGCGCCGGGTGGTCACAGCGCCCGGTATCATATTCCGCAACAGCTCCTGTGTAGGCGTCTATCTCATATTCATACTCTGTCCCGCCATAGCAGAACTCAACCTCATAGCGGTCATCGTCAAGCTTCACCGTAAGGCCCAGGGCCTCTGTCTTTGCCACTCCCGCATGGACACACGCTGCGTCAACGGCAGCGCTCTCACCTATAAGCTGCGCCGGCGTCGCGGCGCTTTGCTGATGCGCCGGGTGGTCACAGCGCTCGGTATCAAAGTCCACGATCTCACCAGTGGACGCATTGACATCATAGTCGTATTCCGTCCCGTCCAGGCAGAAGGACACCTCATAGACCATTATGCCGTCCTCATAATCAAGCTCGGCTGTGACGCCAAGGCACAACCCCGGTTCGACACCGGCGTGGACACACGCCAGGTTAAAGGCCTCCTCACCGCCTATATAGCCGTTTGTACCGACTTCCCCTGTCTGCGAGACTCCCTCTACCGTCAGGCTGCGGCTCTGTGTCAGCAGCACAAGCTCCGTCACGGAGAGCTGGGAGAGCGTCTCAAAGCTCAGTGCGCCGTCCTGCGCGGCTATCTCCTCTATCAGCGCGGCGCGGCCCGGGGATATCCTGTACTGCTCTGCCAGGTTGACAAGTCTTTCGTCCGACGTGACCGTCTGAGAAAAGACCGCGGCCTCAAGGCCGCCGCTCTCCAGCAGACTCCTCACACTGTCTGAGATCTCCCTTGCCAGCGACTCCTGGCCGCCCTCCCGGCTCTCTACCGAGATCAGTATGGCGTTGTGCAGCTCATCGATGTACCCGCACCTTAAAAACGCGCCAATCAGGGCATTGGTGGCAGTCTCCAGGTTTGTCCCCTCAAGCTGCATGCCTCCGATGACCTCTTCTCCCTCCGGATTGAGCGCCTCAGCCTTCTGCACCTCTCTGGCCTCATCCACAACAAGCTCCACACTCGGGTTCACATCAAACATCACAGCGGTGAGAGCGGCGCTCTCCGTCCCGCCTGTCCTGCCAAGGACAAAGCCCAGGACTCCGGCGGCCAGCAGCGCCACAGCCGCGGCAGCGGCGGCCACAGGCCAACGTATTTTCCTTCTCTTATTCTCAGTCATGGCGATCACCTCTCCTCTCTTATCGCCGCAGGCGGACAGAAGCTCATCCGTCCGCCGGGGCGCAGCGTGCTCCGCGGCTGCGCGAAGTCTGCTCTCTATCTCTCCCGTTTTCATCAGACGTCCTCCCTCCATGCTTTCTGCAGTTTTTTTATCGCGCGGTTATACCTGGACAGGACCGTCGGAAGGGGCATATCCAGAAAGGAAGCTATCTCCCTGTGTTTCAGCCCTGTGATGGCATGAAGAGCAACTATCTGACGGTCCTCATCGCCCAGAGCGCTCAGCATCGTCCTCAACGCCAGCCGGTCCTCCTGCGTAACGGACGGGTTGTCTGCAAGGGCCTCAAATGTCTCAATCTCCAGAGGCGCCGTTCTTGAGCGGTCCTTCAATCTGTTCAGCGACAGATTCCTGGTTATTGTGAGAATCCACGCCATCGGGTTCCCCCTGGCTCTGTACCCTCCAGCGCTCTGGCAGATGTTTATGAACACATCCTGTGTAATCTCCTCCGCGTCATGCACGTTTCCCAGAACTGAGAGCGCATAGCCATACACCGCGCCGCGGGAGTCCTCATAGAGGGCGGCCAACCCCTCCATATCCCCTTTGGCGCACCGGGCGATAAACGCCTCAAGCCTATCACGCTCAGGCTTCGCGGGCCCCTCTTCCAGCAGCATAGTTCCCCTCCGTCCATCTGTATATATAACAATCGGCACGGCAATTTTATTGCAGCGACCTTGAAAAAATCTCCGCTTTTTTCCACTGCACCGTCTGCATTATACTCCCAAAGTATATCTGCCGTCAACGATGTCCGCCTCATTTATGTGGAATGCCGCGTAATACAATTTAAATGGCTTTTCAAATTCATCTTTCAGCCGCCCGGAGAAGCGCCGCGGCAATTGAGCCATTCCGCTTGACTTTTTCATGCTTATGCCTTATGATAGGGAAAGGCATAAAAAGCATGTCATCTGATTTTGTTTTTCGGGCAGATTGCAGCGTATGTGCGCAGAGAGCAAGGAGTGTGAACAGATTCTTGAAAATCGATGTTATGGAATGGATTAATTCCTTCTGCTTTCACGATGAACCTGTTCGCTCAAAAAAACAGGACCGTATTAAGCTCCCGACCAGGCTCCGCGCCGCCCGTTCACTGGCAAACGAGGCCTCAGAGGAGTTTCTGTCACGGGATGTTATTTTTGTCCAGCAGGCAAAGCTTCTTGCTGATTATGAGGATAGCTTTGAGTTCCGCTGTGAGGCGGAGTACTATTATTCGCCCACCTATCAGTCTCTCAACGACCAGGAGCTGAGAGGATATTTCACGTGGCGCACGCTTTTCCGCAAGGGACAGACGCAGGAGACTCCTGCCGTCTTCTCCCTTATTTACATCTTCGAGCTTCTGAATCTCATCGGTGTGAACGGCCCGCAGGACGGCTATCAGAAGCTCTGCAGCTTCCGCGATATCGCCAGGAGTCATGACCAGTCGGCGCTGTCGGAGCTTGACAGATGGCTGTCTGACTTTGTTATATATTACGGCCTCCCCTCCGCGCTCCTTCCGCAGTCACCGGACGCGGACTCCGATAACGCCATCGAAATTCTCCTCAACCCCGGAAGCCGGACCGACAGTGAGCTTGCGTACGCCGCGCGGGTGCTGTCTCCCAGGTGGCTGGGCCGCTCAGGCTTTTACTCAAAGCACAGGGCGGATATGGACACTGTCATAGCTGCCGTGCTTCGCCGCATCTACGCCCACTATGACTCGCACCACGCAAAGCCAATGGTGGAACAGCTCATCGGGTCATACTCATTTCACCCCGTGCGTCTCTTTGATACGGCTGTGTTTCAGGATAAGAGAAAGGACACTCGGGAGTACGCTGTGAATTCAGTTCGCTTATATAAATGCAGCAACGGCCGCTGGACAGTCGGCTGCTACGGCGGCTCTTACCGTCCACGGCTCAGTCTTGACGATGTGCTGAAAACCATAGACGCGAAAATGCGCTTATCCTATGGCCTTCGTCCTATTATTGCTCCGCTTGATGTGAAGTGGCTTGATAAGATCATCTCCGGCGAGGTGGACATGTTTTCCAGGCAGAGGGAGGAGGCCGAGGAGAGAAAGCGGAGACTGGATCCCGGAGCTCTGAACAGGATCCGGCAGGACGCCGCCGTCACCCGCGAGGCTCTTCTTGTGGACGAGGAGCGGGAGGAAGAGGAGACACCGCAGCCTGCTCCCACAGCCGCAGACGACTCAGCGCATGATTCCCCGCTCTCCGCTCCGGAATACAGGCTGATACAGTGTCTTCTGTACGGATACGACCTTGGCTGGGTGCAGGCGGAGTGTCTGCTCATGTCCGTGCTTGTTGACGGCGCTAACGAGAAGCTGTACGATATCTTCCAGGACACGGTTCTCACGTCTGAGGACAGCGTTAAGGTAATTGACGATTATATTGACGAATTGAAAGAGATGGTCAGCCCATGAAAATACCGAAGCGAATTGCCCAGACCGTGATAAGCTCCCTCAAGGGCGGTGTAGTGCCCAGAGTGGGACTTCCCTATATTGCTGTTGGCCGCAAGGCTGAGATCGAGGCGCTGCTGCACGATGTGGATATAATTGCTGACGGCGGGGCATCCTTTCGTTTTATTGTGGGTAAATACGGCAGCGGCAAGAGTTTTCTCCTTCAGACCATAAGAAATTACGTCATGTCAAATAATTTTGTGGTGGTGGACGCCGATCTCTCCCCGGAACGCAGACTTCAGGGTACCAGAGGGCAGGGGCTCGCCACGTATAAGGAGCTCATACGAAATATATCCACAAAGACAAAGCCGGAGGGGGGCGCTCTCGCACTGATACTCGACCGCTGGATAAACGGTGTGCAGCAGGAGGCGGCGCTTGACTCGGGGCTTAGTGTTACGGACCCCGGACTTGCGCCGCTTGTGGAAAAACGGATATCCGGCGCCATATATTCGCTCAACGAGATGGTCCATGGGTTCGATTTTGCAAGACTTCTCACGCTCTACTACCACGCCCACCTCTCCGGCGACGACCAGCTCAAGGCGAAGGTGCTCAAATGGTTCCGGGGCGAGTACGGCACCAAAACCGAGGCGAGGCAGGAGCTCGGCGTAAATATTGTCATAACCGATGACGACTGGTACGAGTACCTGAAGCTCTTCGCCAGCTTTCTGAAGCAGGCGGGCTATGCCGGCATGCTGGTGCTCATCGACGAGCTGGTGAATATCTACAAGATACCAAACGCCATCACAAGGCAATATAACTATGAGAAGATTCTCACCATGTACAACGACGCCATGCAGGGCAAGGCCCATTATCTTGGCTTTCTGCTCTCAGGCACTCCGCAGTGCATGGAGGACCCGAGGCGCGGCATTTACAGCTATGAGGCTCTCCGCTCAAGGCTCGCCGAGGGGCGCTTTTCCGGGGAACACAAGGACCTGCTCTCCCCGGTGATACGGCTCCAGCCCCTCACCGACGCGGAGATGCTGATACTCGTTGAAAAGCTCGCGGACATTCACGCAGGGCTATATGAATATAAGCAGATTGTCACCGAACAGGATATGGTGGACTTCATTGAAATAGAGTTCGGACGGATAGGTGCGGACTCCCACATCACCCCCAGAGAGGTCATAAGGGATTTCATTGAGGTGCTGGACATAGTGTATCAGAATCCGGATATAAAGGTCAGAGCTCTGCTGGGCTCACAGTCCTTTGCTTACGCGCAAAACGAGGTCCAGGAGGCGCAGGAGGACAGCCCTTTCACGGAATTTGAGCTTTGAGGAGAAAAATGGATATATTTGACCGCTATGCTCCATTTGTGCAGGACTATATATATCAGAACAACTGGGAGAATCTGCGCGCCATTCAGGTCGCGGCGGCTGAGGCCATATTCAATACCGATGAAAACGTACTCCTCACCGCCTCAACCGCTTCCGGAAAAACCGAGGCAGCTTTTTTTCCGATTATCACGCTGTTTTCTGAGAATATGCCGGCCTCTGTCGGCTGCATTTATATTGGCCCGCTGAAGGCGCTGATAAACGACCAGTTCGCCCGGCTTACAGACCTGTGCAGTGACGCGGGCATACCTGTCTGGCACTGGCACGGCGATGTGGCGCAGAGCCACAAGGAGCGGCTGCTTAAGCACCCCTCCGGGATTTTACAGATAACCCCCGAGTCGCTGGAGGCCATGCTCCTGCACAGGCACGCGGCAATACCCAGACTTTTCTCGGATCTGCGGTTTGTGGTCATTGATGAGGTGCACTCGCTGCTTCGCGGCGACAGAGGCGGGCAGACGCTCTGCCTTATAGAGCGGCTCTCCCGGCTTGCCAAAGTAAACCCCAGGCGCATAGGCCTCTCGGCAACCATCGGGGACCCTGAGAGAACGGGGGAGTTCATGTCCTTTGGGACCGGGCGGAAAACAGTCATACCGAAGATTGAGTCCAAGGGTGTCCGCTGGCGTCTGAGCATGGAGCATTTCTATGTAAAGGACGTACAGGCCGGAGACGGCAGGGACGACATTGTCGCAAGTCCCGCGCTTGATGATGAGACGGATAGTGCTCCCAGGGAAGCTGACCCCGGGATAGGCTATATATTTGAACACACCCGCGGCAAGAAGTGTCTTGTGTTTGTAAACTCCCGCGAGGAGTGCGAGACAGTTACCGCCACTCTCCGCCAATACTGCGAGAAGCAGCATGAGCCCGACAGATTCCTCATACACCACGGCAATCTCTCCGCCTCCTACCGTGAGACGGCAGAGGAGGCGATGAAGGACGACTCGCAGTTTCTGACTACAGTCACAACTGCGACGCTGGAGCTGGGCATTGACATCGGCAGACTTGAGCGCGCCTTTCAGATAGACGCGCCGTGGACCGTGTCCTCATTTCTCCAGCGGATGGGCAGGACCGGACGCCGTGGGCAGCCGCCTGAGATGTGGTTTGTCATGCGCGAGGATGAGCCTGAAATACGGGCGATGCTGCCGGCCACAATCCCGTGGAAGCTGCTGCAGGGAATAGCGCTGGTACAGCTATATCTTGAGGAGCGCTGGGTTGAGCCTCCCAGACTGGACCGTCTGCCCTACAGTCTGCTGTACCACCAGACCATGTCGACGCTCGCCTCCTGCGGCGAGCTCTCGCCGGGGGCGCTGGCGGAGCGGATTCTCACATTGCCATATTTTCATCGTATAACCCAGGATGACTTCAGAATGCTGCTGCGGCACCTTCTTGAGAAGGACCACATAGAGCGGACTGAGCGGGGCGGACTCATAGTGGGCATCGCCGGCGAGCGTGTGGTGACCTCCTTCAGGTTCTATGGCGTTTTCCAGGAGGACGAGGAGTTCACCGTCCGCAGCGAGTCCCAGGAGCTCGGGACGGTGGTGCTGCCGCCGCCGGCGGGGGAGAAGCTTGCAATAGCGGGACATGTGTGGCTTGTCCTGGATGTGGACGTGAAGAAGCATCTTGTGTACTGTCAGCAGGTGGAGGGGACTGTACCTGCATACTTCGGCCAGTGTCCCGGTGATCTGCACACGAGGATACTCACCCGGATGAGGGAGGTCCTCAGAGAGGACAGACAGTACCCATACCTCATGAAAAACGCCGTGGCAAGGCTACAACAGGCAAGATATACCGCCGCCCATTCAGGCGTGGCAGAAAAGCCGCTTATTCACCTCGGGGGAAATATGTGGTGTCTCCTTCCGTGGGTTGGAACCTACACATTTCTGGCCCTGGAGAGATTTCTGAAGATAAAATGCGCATTGAAGCTCGGACTTAAAAATCTGGACTCAGCGCGGCCATTTTATATGCAGTTTACCATGAAGGCGGATGAGGATACGTTCTATAGGGTGACAGGTGAGGAGATACGCAAGTCAATAGACCCCATGGAGCTTATATATCCCAGGGAGCTGCCGCTGTTTGACAAATATGACGAGTATCTGCCCGAATTTCTCGTTCGGAAGGGCTTTGCACTGGGCGTCCTTAATCTTGACGAGCTAAGAACCGTCGTTATGAGCTGGGGCTCCTGACACCCTTCTATCAGGTCGCGCTTTAAGCGCACGGCCAATATATAGCCGCCAAGCTGCTTTTTACCCTATATAAAGCCGCGCTTTAATCGCGCAGAGCATGAAATGAAACGGAGAAAAAGTAATGAAATCATCAGAGGAACTGCGCAGGGAGCTTCTCGCAATTGACCACCGGAGCTACCCTGCATACAAGTCCCTTGCCGGAAGCTATGACTTTGGAAAGTACACGCTCTCAATAGACCATGTTCAGGGCGATCCCTTCGCCGCGCCGTCACGCCTTAGCGTCATGGTGAGCCGCGGCGAGTCAGCTTTTCCGGAGGAATACTACAGCACAAAGTGGAATAAGACTGCTCTTGAGGATTTTCTTCTGCGTCGCTTCGGACGGGAGGCGTCCAGGTTCAGCTTTAAAGCGGGAGGTTCCGGCAAGAGCGGAGTGATCGCGGTCACCCACTGCGGGCAGGAGGTGCTGGAGAGGACGGGGTGTGAAATTGTCTCAGGCGGAATAATCGTGCGTTTTGAGGTGGGTTTTCCGGCAAACGGTCGGACCATCAATGCCAGGGAGCTTGGGAAAATACTTTTTGATTTCATCCCCGTATGCGTCGAGCGCAGCCTTTTTTACAGGACTGCGCCCAAGGATGAGCTCAGACAGACAATTCAGCTTGCGGAGGACCAGCAGTTCATAAGGGATGAGCTTATAAAGCGGGGGCTTGTGGCATTCCTGGCGGATGGCTCAGTGCTGCCAAGGGAGAGCGGTGTGTCGGATAAGCCGATGGCGGACGCCGTCCCTCTCAAAGCGCCGGACACCATGGCCGTCACCCTCTCACTGCCGCACAGAGGCAGTACCCGTGGAACAGGTATCCCGCAGGGGATAACCCTTATTGCCGGAGGCGGCTATCACGGGAAGTCAACCTTCCTCAAGGCGCTGGAGCGCGGTGTATATAACCACATCGCCGGCGACGGCCGCGAGTACGTGATAACCCAGTCCGACGCCCTTAAAATACGGGCTGAGGACGGCAGAAAGGTCTCGCACACGGACATATCCATGTTCATAAAGGATCTGCCCAGCGGTCGGAACACCGCGGATTTCAGTACACTGGACGCCAGCGGCAGCACCTCACAGGCCGCAAATGTCATAGAGGGTATCGAGGCGGGGAGCCGGCTTCTTCTGATAGATGAGGATACCACAGCCACAAACTTCATGGTTCGTGACGAGCTCATGCAGCAGGTGGTGACGCGGGACGCCGAGCCCATAACCCCATTTCTGGAGAGGGCGCGTGACCTTTTCGAGCGTGCGGGCATATCCATGATACTTGTTGTGGGAAGCTCAGGCGCTTATTTCTATATTGCTGACCGTGTGCTGCAGATGGAGAACTATAAGGTGAAGGAGATAACCGACGCGGCAAAGGCCGCGCTGACGGGCCGGACACCTCCCAGGCTCACAGCTCCCGGCTTTTCACTCCCGTCAAACAGACGTCCCATACGCTTCGGCTCTGCCAGCCAGAGCCGCAGGAACTACCGAGGCAGCGGATACACCGAGGAGCGTCTGAAGGTGAAGCGCCTTGGGAAAACAGCTTTTTCCGTGGGCGGAGATGACCTGGATCTGCGATATGTGGAGCAGCTGGTTGACAGTGAGCAGACAGAGACTCTCGCGCGCATGCTGAGATACGCCAGGGAACAGCTGGACGGCAGGGAGAGCACTGTCGGCGAGGTCGTCAGAGCGCTGATGTCGGTCGTATCAAAGCGCGGCCTTGGGGGTATTTCCGGCGAGTCCGTCACACCCTCAGGCCTTGCCATGCCAAGGGTTCAGGAGGTCTGGGCCATGCTGAACAGGGTGTAAGATGCATAGATGCGGCGGCTTATTTATGATAAAGCTTACAAGGCGGCTTTTTATGAAAAGCCGCCTCGTTTTTTCCTTAGGGCCGTCCACGGGATCATAAATCCGGTCTCACCTTGCGGACAGAAGCTCCTCAACTTTTCGCAGCTGCTCAGGGGTGTTGACTCCTATAAGTTCTTCGTTCATGTCCCGTACGCAGACGCCCACCCGGTCCCCTCGGGAGAGCATGAGACCCGGCACATCTGTAAGGTAATATTCCCTCTGGTTATTATCGCTGCGAAGCCCGGTGAGCGCAGATAGCAGCTTCCGGCAGTCAAAGACGTACACTCCGGAGTTCAGCTCCCGGACAGCCTTTTCATCAGGTGTGCAGTCACGCTCCTCAACTATGCGTTCAAATCCGCCGTCGGGACCTCTGAGTACCCTTCCGTATGGCAGCTCCAGCTCTGATCTGCCGGAGAGTATGGTGCAGTCATTTTCATGTGTAATGTGTTCGTTGATAAGCGCCAGATACGTCTCCGGGCGCACCAGTGGCATATCTCCGCAGCATATGAGGACATTCCCGGAAAAATCCTCAAGCAGAGGCGATGCGCACTTCACAGCGTGCCCTGTCCCCAGCTGCTCCCACTGCACAACGGCTGCGCAGTCGGGGTATGCCGCTGTCACAAGCTCGCGTCTGTAGCCGACGACCAGTATAACGTCCTCCTGCTCCACCGGCAGCGCGTCAAGAACATACCCTAAAAGCGGCCTTCCAAGTGCCGTGCGCATGACCTTAGGCAGGTCTGAGCCGTCCACGCGCATTCTGGTCCCCTTGCCGGCTGCCAGAACAACAGCTTTAAGCTTATCCATTTTCTCTCCTTCCGCACGTAAAAGCGTGCCAGCCGTCCTGGCTTGTGTGGTTAAATACTGTGAATCCATTTTTATCAAGGGCCGCCTCAACCTCGGCCTCTCTGCCGTCTATGATGCCGGAGCATATCCATACGCCCCGTTCACCAAGCCTTCCTCCGATTATCTCAGACAGAGCTATTATGACATCCGCGACAATATTTGACAGCACCAGATCAAATCGCTTTTCCCCAAGCATCCCCGACAAAGCCCTGTCTGACAGCACGTCGCCGCAGAAGACGGACAGCCTGTCCTCCCCAATGCCGTTCAGCGCCGCGTTACTCATGACCACCGAAGGCGCCTTGTCGTCAATATCGCACCCGGTCGCACATCCGGCGCCCAGCAGCAGCGAGGCTATCGCCAGTATGCCGCTGCCGCACCCCAGATCCAGCACAGATGCGCCTTGAAACACAGTTCGCTCCAGCTCACGCAGACACAGCTGCGTTGTGGCGTGTGTGCCGGTGCCGAAAATAAGTCCCGGGTCCAATCGCAGCACCACACAGCCCTCCGCCTCGGGTATCTGCTCCCACTCCGGGACAATGAGAAGCCGTCCTCCGACCTTTACCGGCTTATAGTATGCCCGCCAGCTGTTCTCCCAGTCCTCATCACGTACGGTCGACGATATAAGCTCCACCTCCGGCATCGACTCGGAAATACGCAAAAGCTCCCTATGTCCGTCTTCCGTGTCCTCAAGGTAGAACTTTACCCTGCACACGTTTTTCATTGAGTCCATGAAGCTCTCATCAACGTAGTCCCAGTATTTTCTGTTCTCCTTCAGAAATTCGGAAATTTCCGCTTCGTCCTCCGTGATTACGCCGGAGACACCAAGCTCCAGAAGACGCGCTTCCAGCGCGTAAATTGCCTCATGGGAGGAATTTATGGTAATTTCAAGCCATTGCATATCGTTTACCTCAAAATTTCTTACATAGCTGAGCCCTTTTTATCACACACTAACGCCGTATTCAATCATGAAAAGCGGAGGAAGTAAAATGGCAGTAAACCCAGATATAGAGGTTCTGAATTCCATCTATCAGAACGCCGAAACCGGCAGACAGGCGATAAATGACCTCATGCCAATGGTCGGCGACAGAGGGTTCGCCGCGGACCTGGAGACACAGTGCGGTCTATACGAGTCCATCGGTCAGGAGGCCGCCTCAAGGCTGCTGTCCTTAGGGGAGAAGCCGCAGGATGTGAATCCAGTAAAGCGGGCAGGGATGAAGATGGGGGTGGTGATGAACACCATAACCAACGATGAGACTGAGCACCTGGCGGAGCTCATGATAAAGGGCAGCAACATGGGAATAATTGACATGACCAAAACCATCAACACCATCACCGACGCCTCGCCTGAGGCGCTCGGCCTTGCCCAGAAGCTGGTGACAAGTGAACACGACAATATTACAAGACTCAAAACGTATCTGAAGCAATAACGACGTAAGGGTTGTAAAAAAGGTTGTAAGCCATTTTTACAACCCTCTTTTATGTCCTCTCTCAAGACCGGTTTTATGAAAGCTTGAAAAGGCGCGTCATCGGCGCATGGGTTTTTCCCGCCGGAATGCGCTTTAAAGCCCGAAACACATGGAGCGCCTCGTCATCGCGTCTTTTTCAGATAAGCTCCCCGGCGTATCGCTCCTGCCGGTCATTTCATCTGTCTTAAGTCCCTGAAAAAATCAGACAGCACAGTCGCGCACTCATCCTCGAGGATGCCGCCGTATACCTGGGGAGCGTGGGGGACATCCTCCATATAAAGATTAAAAACTCCTCCGCAGGCCCCCATATGTCTGTCCCGCACTCCGTAATAGAGCCGCGAAATTCTGGCGTTTATGATCGCACCCGCACACATGAAGCACGGCTCCATTGTCACAAAAAGACTGCACCCATCAAGCCGCCATGACCCGGCCGCCCGGCTTGCGTCCCTGATGGCCTCAATCTCCGCGTGACATGTGGCGTCCTGCGCCTCTGTTCGGTTCCGGCCTCGGCCAATGATGTTCCCCAGTCTGTCGGCTATGACGCAGCCAACCGGTGTCTCGCCGGCCATGGCGGCCTCCCGCGCAAGCTCAACTGCCATGAGCATATATTTCTCCGCGTCCATTGTTCTCCTCCGCATTGGATGCATATGCCTATTATATCCTGACCCGATGGGAAAAGCAGATAATATCCTGCGCTGCATGCCGCATGGACATTTATTCTCAATGTATAAGTGCCCTGATTTTCGTCTATAATGAGATTACATTTCCCGGAAATCGGTGTCATACGGGATAATCAGGAGGGCTCTATGTATGTATCTGACATTATGAACAAGGAGATAGTCTCTATTTCACCTGATGAATCGGTAGCGCTTGCCTCGCGGCTGCTCTCCAGGTACAACATCGGCTCACTGCCGGTGTGCCGCAGGGACGGTCGCCTCTGCGGGATAATCACCGACCGGGACATCGTGCTCCGCTGTGTGGCTGTGGACGAGGACCCGGATCTTACGCGGGTCGGAGAGATCATGTCCCGCAGCGTCATCACGGTAACGCCTGACGATGAGGTGGCCAGAGCTGCCGAGCTTATGAGCTCCGCACAGGTTCGGCGTCTACCAGTGGTTGAGGACGGTGAGCTTGTGGGTGTCATCGCCCTTGGAGACATGGCGCAGATTACCGTATGCAACATGGAGGCGGCACACGCGCTGTCTGAGATCTCCTCAAATCTGCGCAGCAGATGAATCGGAACTTAAAGATGGAGAATTGCCGCGCGGCAACTCTCCATCCTTTTTTTACTTACGCCCCGAACAGCTTAAGCAGGAATCCCGCGGCAATTGCGGAGCCTATGACTCCGGCCACGTTCGGGCCCATGGCGTGCATGAGCAGGAAGTTGGAGGGATTGGCCTTCTGCCCCTCCATCTGCGACACCCGCGCCGCCATCGGAACCGCTGACACCCCGGCTGAACCGATAAGTGGATTTATCTTTCCGCCTGAGAGCTTATACATGAGCTTCCCGACAAGAAGACCGCCTACAGTGGAAAATGCAAAGGCCACAAGTCCGAGAGCAACTATCATGAGAGTCTGAAGCGTCAGGAACCTGGCTGCAACTGTTGTCGCGCCGACGCTGATCCCCAGAAACAGCGTCACAATATTCATAAGCGCGTTCTGAGCGGTGTCCGAGAGACGCTCCGTGACACCTGTCTCCCTTAGAAGGTTTCCGAACATAAGACAGCCAATCAGCGGTGCTGTTGAAGGTATGAGCAGGATGACAAAACCGGCCACAACTATCGGGAAGACAATCTTCTCGGTTTTGGAGACAGGCCGCGCCTGCTCCATTTTCACCGACCGCTCCTTCTCAGTTGTAAGCGCGCGCATGATTGGCGGCTGGATCATCGGTATGAGCGCCATATAGGAGTACGCGGCAATAGCGATAGGCCCGAGGTACGCGGGAGCGAGAATTCCAGTGAGATATATCGCCGTAGGCCCGTCCGCGCCTCCGATAATGCCAATCGACGCCGCAACATTCGGAGCAAAGCCCAGAAGGATCGCGCCAAAGAATGCCAGGAACACGCCAAGCTGCGCCGCTGCTCCAAGCAGCATGCTCTTCGGGTTTGCAAGCAGCGGTCCGAAGTCCGTCATTGCGCCGACGCCGATGAAAATAAGACAGGGGTAAATCCCGGCTTTAACGCCGATGTAGAGAATGTCCAGCAGTCCGCCGTGGTGTATGATGTCGGTGAAGGACAGCTCCTCCAGAATTTCAGGCTGTTCGTCAGCGGAAAACTGCTTCAGGTACTCCTCAACCGGTATGACCTCGCCCTTGTCCTCGTCGTAGAGAGCTACATCGTTGGTCACATCATAGGCGCAGTCCTGGACGTAGGCGTCCCACATACCCATATGGTACAGACCGCCGCCAGGCAGATTCGTAAGAAGGCACCCGAAGGCGATACCAACCAGCAGGAGCGGCTCAAATTTCTTATGAATTCCAAGATACAGAAGCACACAGGCGACAGCAATCATAATGAGGGATTTCCAGCCGCCATCCATGAAGAACCGCGCAAATCCGGAATCCAGCGCCAGGTCCTTCAGAATTTCCAATGCATTCATTCACTGCCCCTCCTTATGCGAGGACAACCAGAGGCGAACCAGTCTCCACGACGGCGCCCTTGGAGGTCACGACCTGCGCCACTGTGCCATCCCTTGGGGCAAGTATTTCGTTTTCCATCTTCATCGCCTCAAGGATCACAAGTATATCCCCGGCCTTTACAGCCTGTCCGGCAGAAACATTGATCTTGAGGATATTTCCGGGCATCGGGGACGGAACAACTTCACCTGAGGCAGAGGGAGCAGGAGCTGCAGGAGCTGCAGGTGCCGCCGGAGCTGCAGGCGCTGCGGGAGCCGCCGGAGCTGCGGGTGCTGCGGGCGGTACAGGTGATTTTGCTTCGTATTCGTCAACCAGCATGGCCTCGCCTGCCTCGACTTCTACCTCGTAGGTCTTTCCATTCAGCGTAACTTTATATTTCATGTCATTTAACCTCCTTGATCGAAATAAAGCGCAGCTCGTTTACTGGTTTTCCAATCCGGTTTGCGACTATCGCCATAATAAGTGCCGCGTCCCTATCGGATGTGTCGTAGAGCTTGACCTCCCCGGCGGAGCCTGGGGCCGGCGGAGCCGAAGGCGCCTTGACAGGTTCAGGTGCGGCCGGCGCCGCAGCGGCATCAGCGGGCTTCTCAACGGCCTTCGGGGCCATGATCTTACCCACAAGCATGACCACCAGCATAAGCAGCACAAGGCCCAGAAACACCACCGCATAGCCGAGGACTGCCGACAGAGCGGCCTCACCCACTCCGAAATCATCTACAACAGCGCTTGCTGTGAGCATATACATAGTGAGCTCCTCCTTTATTCCTCAACAATGGAGTACTTGACGCGGTTCTCCTCCTTGGCCTTCCGGTCCTTCAGGAACTTCTCTGTCTGCTGCGGGTAGCAGATATAGCTCATAACGTCTTCCTCGGATCCCGCAAGGTCACCCAGGGCCTCCCTGGCCTTTCTGAAATCTTCCCCTGTGCGCTTGGAATCCTCCTCACGGCAGTCAACAGGCTCTCCTCCGGGCCCGAGGATCTTCTCCTGAAGCTCCTTGCTCACCGGCGCAGGAGCTATGCCATACTCGCCCTTGAAGTAGTTCTTGACCTCGTTGGAGATCTGCTTGTAGCGCTCACCCATGAGCACATTCACGACGGCCTGATTGCCCACCATCTGTGAAAGCGGGGTCACAAGCGGCGGATAACCCAAGTCCTTCCGGACAGAGGGTATCTCAGCAAGCGCCTCATCAAATTTATCCATGGCGTTCATATCCTTGAGGTTGGCTATCATATTGGAGAGCATCCCGCCGGGGACCTTGTACACCAGCGCCTGAGAATCAGTGCCCATGCTCTTGGGGTTAATGAGCCCTGAGTCAATGTATTTCTGCTTGATCGGCTTAAAGTAGTCGTTGACCTTGTTTATGACGTCCTCCTTAAGGTCAGTCGGTATTCCATACTGCTGGAGAGCGTAGAACATCGTCTCTGTGGCCGGCTGGCTTGTTCCGTTGGAGAAGCAGGAGGTGGCAGTGTCTATGACGTCGACACCGGACTCTATCGCCTTTGTCAGCGTCATATACGCCATTCCGGTGGTGCAGTGGGTGTGCAGGATAATCGGCATATCGCCTATGGCGTCCTTGATTCCCTTGATGAGGTGTTCCGCCTCCCAGGGCGACATGGTGCCGGCCATATCCTTAAGGCAGATTGTGTCGAAGCCCATTGCCTTAAGCTCCTTGCACATGTCGACGTACTTATCCACGGTGTGGACAGGGCTCTGAGTATAGGATATGCATCCGGAGGCGACGGTGTTCTCATTGCCGTACTTCTTCGTCGCCTCAAGCGCTGTTTTGATGTTGCGGAAGTCGTTCAGTGCGTCGAAAATACGTATGATGTCGATACCGTTTTTTATTGAGAGCTGCACGAATTTCTCCACAACATCGTCGTGGTAGTGCTTGTACCCCAGAAGATTCTGACCCCTGAGGAGCATCTGAAGCTTTGTATTGGGCATATTCCTGCGAATATTTCTCAGCCTCTCCCACGGGTCCTCACCAAGGTAGCGCAGACATGAGTCAAAGGTGGCGCCGCCCCAGCACTCCACGGAATAATATCCGGCTTTGTCCATGGTGGGCAGGATATCAGCGTAATCTGAGTACGGAAGCCTTGTGGCCATCAGCGACTGATTCGCGTCCCTCAGGACTGTTTCGGTAAACTGGACTTTTTTCTTCATCTGACGAGAAACCTCCTATCAGCGTTTTGGCTGGCAAATGTGTCGACGAAACGCAAAAAATGTAACAGATTGTGCCGGCCGGCTTTACTGAGCCAGGCAGCCGGCTCCGGCATGACAGACCGTCCTGACCCACTATAAAATATACCACCAGAGTCAATTCTTTGCAACAGAAAAGTGATAATAATTTAACAAATTTCTGTTTAACAAGGCTGATTTGCCTATCTATGCTGACCATTCACGTGAAAACCTGTCATTCAGGCGTCTCCCGTTTCTCTGTAAATCTGCGCACAGCTTCTGACACTGCCGAATTAAAAATATATATATGGGAAAATCGAACTTTTCTTTTCAGGCCGGGTATGGTATAATAACTGCAATGCAGTTATTATACCTGAT
>CAYPMJ010000032.1:0-17550 GCA_964411785.1 uncultured Oscillospiraceae bacterium | reverse complement strand
AACGGTACGCACGGTGGTGTGAGAGGTCGGCTAGGTAACTAGCCTCCTACTCGATCGGAAACCATCCATGCAAAAGCAGAAAAATGGTCTTGGAGAATCAAATCAGACTGAGTGCATCACTTATAAAGAGGGAACCTTTCGCATAGTCCGCGCACCTTTTCACGTGTAGCGTCGGCAGTACCCGAAGCATCATGGACGGTATCAGCAATACAGCCGGCAATGACATTCATCTCATCTTCACCGAAGCCCCTGGTAGTAACAGCGGGTGTGCCGATACGGATGCCACTGGTGGTGAAGGGCTTTTCCGGGTCATTTGGAATGGCATTCTTGTTTACCGTGATATATACCTCATCCAGCCGGTGTTCCAGTTCCTTACCGGTAACGCCGGTACCGCGAAGGTCCACAAGCATCAGATGGTTGTCTGTGCCGCCGGACACAAGGTTGAGCCCGTGGTGCAGCAATCCATCAGCCAAAGCCTTTGCGTTCCTGACGATTTTACGCTGATAGCTGTTGAATTCAGGCCTCAATGCTTCACCGAAGCATACGGCCTTTGCGGCTATGATATGCATCAGTGGCCCACCCTGCGTGCCTGGAAAAATTGCCTTGTCGAAAAGCTTTCCAAGCTGCGTGTCTCTGGAGAGAATCAGTCCACCGCGAGGACCCCGCAGAGTCTTGTGAGTGGTGGTCGTGACAACATCGGCATAAGGCAGTGGGCTCTCGTGCACTCCAGCTGCAACGAGCCCGGCTATGTGGGCCATGTCCACCATCAACCGCGCTCCGCACACATCCGCGATGTCCCTAAGAGCCTTAAAGTCGATTTCACGTGGATAAGCAGACGCCCCGGCAACGATAAGCTTAGGATGGTTCTCCAAAGCAAGCTTCAGAAGAGCGTCATAGTCAATGCGTCCGGTGTCCGCCGAAACACCATACGGGACAAAATGAAAATACTTCCCGGAAAGATTAACTGGAGAGCCATGAGTCAGATGCCCGCCCTCCGCTAAACTCATTCCAAGCACAGTGTCCCCGGGACTCAGCAGCGCAAAGTAGACCGCCGTGTTAGCCTGAGCACCAGAGTGTGGCTGGACATTAGCGTATTTGGCACCCTTAAATAGCTCCTTTGCCCGTTCAATAGCGAGATTTTCAACTTCGTCGACAAATTCACAGCCTCCGTAATAGCGCTTACCCGGATAGCCCTCGGCGTATTTGTTGGTGAGGACGCTGCCCATAGCCGCCATGACGGCGGGGGAGACATAATTTTCCGATGCGATAAGTTCGATGTTGCGGCTCTGCCGTTCCAATTCTCTCCTCATTGCGGCAGCAACATCAGGGTCGGACCGGTTTATAAAGCCAATTGAATCCATAAGGTCTGCGTACATAACAACTCTCCTTGCTTTAATCCAGCGCTGTGCGTAGCATTATTTTCGGTAGAACAGCAGTCCCAGAGTCTTGGGGCCGCAGTGGCTGGAAACAGTACATCCAGCTGTGGTAATGTAAACTTCATCAAAGGGAGCAAGACTCAGTGCTTGAGCCTTTATTGCATCCAGTGTCTCGCCGTCAAAGCCCCCGGAGTGGGTAATAAAAAGCCGACGACGGTCTATTTCTGCGGGGTCGGACAGACGATCCTGGACATACTTTACAAGCGCTCTTTCCACCGTCCCACGGTATTTTTTACCTACGCCCATAATGCCATTGCGCACTTCAATGCATGGCTTCAAAGACAGAAGATTTGCACCCATAGCCGAAAGCGCACTGCACCGCCCGCCCATGCGCAGATATAGGAGAGTGTCAAGCACAAAACTCACGTCAAGCTTTTCCCTCCTTTTCATCACCTCCTCTGCGATGATCTTTCCGTCAACTCCAGAGATGGCAAGCTCCGCAGCGTCAAGCACAAGATGCCCAATGCCTGTGGACAAGCTGCGGGAATCAATTACATATACATTTTTAAGCTCTGAAGCGGCAATACATGCGTTCTGATAACAAGCTGACATTTCACTGCTGATAGTAAAGTGAACTACAGCGTCATACGTCTCAAGAAAAGCCGTGAAGCGTTCCTTGTAATCGGTGGTATTGACGGCGGCAGTACCACCCGGCTTTCCTCCATTGGACACAGCGTCGTATATGTCCTGAGGCATTACCTCAATACCGTCTTTGCGCGCTCTTCCGTCGAGAATAACGCTTAACGGAAATATGCCTATGTTATAGCGTTCAATAAGTTCTTCAGAAAGATCACAGGTGCTGTCAGCAGTAATTTTTACCTTCATTTGCCCAGTCTCCCTTTCACGTAAAAAAGGGGTGCAAAACGGCGTTGCCGCTCGCACCCCTCCAAGATATGCATCGAACCTATATAGTGTCCGGAAGAACAAGCCACCGTCCACTACACAGCTCGCCATCATGGAGAACCGCCAACCGAGGGTTCCGGTTACTGAGCGATCTCCTCATAAACGGATACGCGCTTCCTATCCCTGTTGATATGCTCATAACGAACCTTACCGTCTACCAGAGCAAACAGGGTGTCGTCTCTGCCTTTGCCGACATTGACGCCGGGGTGAATTTTGGTCCCTCGCTGCCGTACAAGAATGTTGCCGGCAAGCACGAACTGTCCATCGGCCCGCTTTACGCCAAGACGCTTCGACTCGGAATCGCGGCCGTTCTTGGTGGAACCCATTCCTTTCTTATGTGCCATGTGGTTTACACCTCCCTGATTTCTGTATGTGGTGTCTTGCCCGTCACGCGAAGATTTTCTCGATCTTCACTCGGGTGTAGGGCTGCCTGTGACCCTGTTTCCGGCGATAATTTTTCTTTGCGTGCATCTTGTAGACGATGATCTTTCTGGATTTGCCGGTTTTTTCAACGGTGGCAGAAACCGAGGCCCCTTCAACTACCGGTCGGCCAATCTTGCACGTGCCGTCATCATCAAAGACGGCTAACACACGGTCAAAAGTGACGGAAGTGCCATCTTCCTCACCAAGCTTCTCAACGTAAAGCACATCGCCCTCGTTGACACGATACTGCTTACCGCATGTCTCAATAACTGCTGTCATTTTTTCACCTCTTAAAGCAGAGACTCGCTCTTGCAGGCGGATGAAAATCACTTATGTGCCTGTTCAAAGCGGCCTTGATAGTTTAACATCGAAAAAAAAGAAAGTCAACTGTTTCTTTTGCTTTTTTCAGAAAAAATTACGACGTGAGATTATTGCCCAACAGTCCCGGAGCTGAACGGATTCAGCAGAGGTGTGTCGGTTTTGCCTTTAATCAGGATATCCGCGATCCGTTTACTGGCCAAGCCGTCGCCATAGGGGTTGTGTGCGCGGCTCATGGAGTTATAGTGTTCCTCATTGGTGAGAAGGGAACAGGATTCATTGTAGATAGATTCCTCCTCAGTTCCAATAACCCGTAAAGTCCCGGCCTCAACACCTTCCGGACGCTCGGTTACGTCACGGAGGACGAGAACGGGCTTGCCCAGTGACGGTGCTTCCTCCTGGATGCCTCCTGAGTCAGTGAGAATTATGTATGATCTGGCAAGAAAATTATGGAATGTTATTACATCCAGCGGTTCAATAATTCGAATACGGTCCTCACCTGCCAGTTCCTCTTCTGCGGCTTCCCGAACCAGTGGATTCAAATGGATGGGGTATAGGACCTTCACGTCTGGAAAATCCTCCACGACCCGGCGGACGCCTCTGAATATGCGGTGCAGGGGTTCTCCCCAGTTCTCACGCCGGTGTGCCGTAAGTATAATAAGCCTTGAGCCTTGTGCCCACTGCAGGTCCGGATGGTCGAAGTTGTTGAAAACAGTCGTGCCCAGCGCGTCGATGCCGGTGTTTCCAGTGACAAAAATACTGTCAGGCCGTTTTCCCTCCCGAAGAAGGTTCATTTTAGACAGTTCCGTGGGTGCAAAATGGTACTCGGCCAGGGAACTGACAGCTTCTCGGTTGAACTCCTCCGGATATGGGGCATGAATGTTGTAGGTACGCAGACCAGCTTCCACATGGCCAACGGGAATATCCATATAAAAGCAGGCCAAAGCCGAGGCGAAGGTGGTCGTAGTGTCACCGTGGACAAGTACAATGTCCGGCTTGACCTTATCAAGAACAGTACGCATCCCGGACAGGACGCGGGTGGTTACATCAAATAGTGTCTGACCCTGGCTCATAACGGCAAGATCGTAATCCGGCTTTACATGGAAAGCCTCCAGTACCTGTTCTAAAAGCTCCCTGTGCTGTCCGGTCACGCAGACAACTGTTTTAACATTCCGCCGTGACTTGAGTTCGTTCACCAATGGACACATTTTTATGGCCTCCGGTCGGGTGCCGAACACAAGCATAATCTTTTTCATTAGCATCACCTTTTTGTATTTTCGAGGATTTCCTCTCTGAGAATCGATCTATATGATACTGTCAGAATATTAAAAACACGTGAAGATAGTTTTAATATTAATAAAAAACCCATTCCATCAAAGTAAGTATATCATTAAATCAGTGCTTTTGCAAGAGGCGCGGCTGACAAAAGGCCGCGCTGGCAGAAATGCTTTTTGAGTAAGCATGCTCTCAATCCGGGTTCACAGCAGAACGGTAAAGAGCCAGACAAGTCCTGTGGCGAAGGCTCCAAACAGTGCCCATACTGCCGGCGGGATCCGAAGCAGCGGGGTGCGGCCTTTTACAGACCGAATATAGCTTGACGCTGCATCCTGAGCCTCACGCAGAATCTCATCGTTTGTCACGCCTGACTTTTTGGAGTCGTCTTTGACTATGAAAATAGCTTCGTCAAAAATTTGCGGGTCGGGTGATTTAATAACCACAACACGCCGTGTGATGCCCTTTACCATACGATCACCTCTGAAAACCATTTGCTTCCAGTTTTCCCTATAGAGCAGTCGGTTATACATGAAATTGAAAAAAGGACGTTCAGGGAAGCTGAAAAACATCACTGCGGCATTTCAGACGGCTCTTTTCCAAAGAAATAATCGCTAGTTCCGCTCAGCTGTCTGAACAGCGAGGACTGTCATATCATCATCTCCGCCGCAGTGTTCGACTGCGGCGTCGAGAATTGCACGGGCAAGAGCGCGAGGTTCCTGTGACTCATCGAAGCTGACGAGAAGCTGCTTGAGCCATCGGTCATCACCATTGGAAAGAATCCCGTCGGAGAGAAGAACAGCGCAGGAACCAGGCAGCAGTTTCAGCGTAACGCTGCAAGGGCGGCTGCCTGAGGCGTCGACGCCCAGTGGGAATGCCCCGGAAGCCAGCCTCCGCACGGCGTTTCCTCTTCGCAGGTAGGATGGCGCTGCGCCATATTTGTAAATTCTGGCTTCGCCGGAGAACATATTGAGGTACAGAAGATCGACGGTGGCGCTGCCAATGTCGGAGTCACTGCGAAGAAGCATCAGGTCCTGAAGAATACGCAGCGCCAGTTCCGGCGCAACTCCTGCTTTCAGAAAGCGCTCCAGAGTCAGCGCGGTGGAGGCGGAGAGCCGCGCAGCTTCTTCACCGCTGCCCATGCCGTCGGAGAGAAGCACACAGAGAAATCCTTCGTCCGTACGGAAATAAATGCCCTTGTCGCCGTTTACCGGTTCGCCGCTTTTCCGTCTGGATGCTGCGCCAATGGCAACAGCCAGTGGCTCGGCCTCCAGCAGTATAAGCTTGTCCCCATCTATCCTGTCCTGTGAGGTGCAAAGACGTACTCCAAGGAGGGAGGACAGCTTGTTGAGATAGTCATCATCGCGAATAAGATTTCTCAGACAGTTGCCTCGCAGTTCCACGCGCAGTCGTCCGCCGCGAACTCGAAAGACTGCCGTAGCAGTGTCCATCTGTAAACCGCGCAGGTATCGCTGAAGCCGACGTTCCAGCGAGGATTCCACAGTGATCTCGCTGCCAAGCTCCTGAGAAAGGTTCTCCAGAACAGCGGAAATGTCGTTGAATTGGCTGAATGCAGCGCCTCTGTTCTGGGCAAGCCGCGCTCTGTACTGCTTTCGACAGAGGAATGTTCTGGTTTCACTGTTTATCGCGTTGACGAACTCTTTGAAACGTACACAGCACGACGAAAAACGCTGTGGAAAGTCATTATCAGTGACAGAGCCGTTTTTTAAGAGGCAGGGGGTGATATTGTTGAGAATATCAACCGTGTCGGAATAATTCTGTGTCCAGCAGAGGCCGCAGCTGGAACAGCTACGGCAGATCTGATCTGAGGCTCGGTCAAAGATAAGAGAGACATTATCTGATGAATCGTCACCAGCTGCTGCGCGGACGGTGTCATAAAGGCCTTTGAACGCGCTGGCGGTAAGTTCGACCCGATCCCTGGTATACTCACGGGCCTTTAAAAAGCCATAGCCGGTGCCGGAGGAGGGGAGCAGAGTTCCCGCCTTTGCAAGAAGCCCCTCCGGAACAATCAGAAAGAGGACCGATGCGGCAAAGGTTTCATACAGCGCGGCGAGCACAGGAGTCTGAGCCCAGGTCCACAGTACCACGACGGCGGAGCCGGCTGTAAAGGTGAGCAGGAAGGGGAGACGACCGTTTTTCGAAAAGATGCTTGAGGTAATTGCAGCGAGAGCGTAGCACATAGTGAAAAACGGGGAGAACCCCCATGTAAGATCCATTGCCGCCCCCATGACGATGGCACAGACACACCCCATCCCTGCACCACCACGGAAGATTGCAAACATGACAATAAAAACAGCCGCACACCGACCAGGGGAGAGAACGCCGAAGATAACAGGGGAAGAGAGTGACATGCAGACGGTAGCAAGCAACAGCAAAGCACTGATGTAGTGACATGTTCTGCCATAAGTACCTGACTCCACATTCTGCCATGGGGAGAGAGCAACATGGTAGAACAGCACGCAGCCAGAAGCGATAAATGTTTCTGCCAGATAGAGGACGGTGGGAGTCATAGCCCAGCCTGTGTCAAAGGCGTAGACGGCCCCTATGCACAACATGGTGAAGAAAGTCACCAATGGAGCGAAGGCAGACCGGCGTCCTGCATTGGTGTCGCAGAAGAGCTGCAATACCACACGTATGACCAACGCAGAGGAGGCGTACTTGAAACCCCAATATACGCCCCCGGTGAAAGCGCCAAGACACGTACCAGCAGCGGTGAGGAAACCAGCGACACCAGCTGGAGCGGCAGCCGCAAATGCCACTCCGAATGGAGCAAAGCCGCTGAAGATACGCGCCCTGGCCAGGAGGAAAGCCAGAGTGAAGCGTATGACGTACTCAATGGGAAGCTGAGCCTCCAAACTACCAAGCTTTGTAAGAAGACCTCTTTTTTCCTGCTTTACAGTCACAATAAACGATCCTTTCTTTAGTGTGATCAACGTTTATTGTAAGTCACGAAGCGGAAAAAAAGCGTCGCAACAGGGTGAACGTGGAATAATTTCTTTATCTACCCGCTTTCATCAATTATTTTATCGAATACTGCTCTGCTACCTTAGTATATGCAGGGCGCCCGGCACACTCTATTAGTTTGGTTAGTTGAGATTTCCGTAAACATTCCAACCTTTCTCGTGCGGAATGTAATTTATCCTGACATTTATGTGCTGGCTGAAATTACCGAAGTGTTCGCCGAAGAGGTTCAGCCCTCCGATGTACTGAGCGTCTGGCTTAACACCAATACGGAAGAGCAGACAGCCTCCGGAACTGATCCCCAGTGAGTCAATCGTTTCATTGGAAGTCAGAGAGCCGTCGATGGAACAGCCGGAATGGTCAATTGTCAGCCTGTGCAGCAGACCGAATTGAGTTAGGGTGTCCGGCCACCACACAGGGTTCTGCGCTCCCTGCGTACCGCCGAAATCTCCTGTGCTTGTGAACGTCCCTACCTCGCAGCGGTTTATCCATAGGGTAACATCTGAGGGCCAGTCGTTGTTCCGAGGAGAGCGCCTTGGCAATCGTCTGAATACATTCTGTATCGTCAATGTTCAGATGAACAGATTCTTTCAATTCTGTACCCCCTCTCTAAATGCTCTGGACGGAAAATAAAACCACAATTGATTAAATGTAATGGGCACGGCTGCTCAACGGTATAATTGGCCATGCGCTTAAAAGCGCGGTCTTAAATCAGGCATAATCACCACGTTGTGGGCATTGCGGTTATTATAACACAGGGAATAAAAAAAGGAAATAAGAATCTAAACGCAAGGGCAGAGTTGAAAACGCTGCTTGCCGGGGGAGAACTAAATGGAGGGAGGAAGAAATTTAATGATATGCGAAATAATGAAGAAAGCGGACATTGCCATAGCCACAGTTCCAGTTTTTCAGTATATTTCTAGCTGGTAATATTTCTCTTGACAATGGCGTAAAATCTTGACAATGGCATACAATTATGATATATTAAACTCAATAAATCGATTGCACAATATAAGTACCGTGTGGGAGTTTAACAGAAAAGAATATCACATCTCCGATACTTCCGGCGAATCGTAGGATTTATTTTTCGCATGCGTCCAGAACTATAAGGATGCGTCTGTGCCTTAAGGAGATATCAATGCTATTGATGCATATTGAAAAAGGTGAGGTCTACGATTATAGTAATTCCATCAGGAGATGTGAAGAAAGCTTTGGCAAGCAGGGAAGGAGTCTGACTGACATTTGCCCAAAAGGTTTTACAGAGGTCGCACCATGAAAAAGGAACCAGGTGCGGACTTTCGGGGGCTGTTCCGGTTTTCGATAAGATCGGGAACAGCATATCACCTGTTATACTTCGGCATAGAGCTTCTGAGCGGATACCTCTTGTCCCTGCTGCTGGAAAACGCGCTGTCGGCGAATGGAAGAACAGTTCTGCTATGCGCGGCGGTCATGACCGTCATGCTGCTCACGATAGTTCCGCTCCTTTATGCGCTTTCCAGGCGTTTCCAGCTCAGGCAGCAGGAGGATCGACAGCGCTTTCTGTCACATCTGTATTCTCTGATGCTGGAGGGCCGCCTGCGGTTCGAGGACAGCGGGGCAATGGACGTAAAATTGGAAAAAGACGCTGAACGAATTGCAGCCTACTACAGCGTCACGATCCCACAAACTGTGGGCAGTGCGGTCACTTTCGCTGGAAGTACCCTGCTGCTCCTGCTGGCGGATTGGAAAATTGGTCTTCTGTTCTCACTCCTGAATCTGGTTCAGCTTTTTCCTCCCCTGGTCTATGAGCGGTGGGCAAAGAAGATTTATGAGCAGACTCGCAGCGATGAAGAATCCTACTTCGGCTGGCTCCTGGAGGGCAGTCAGGGCATTCAGACGCTGAAAGCCTATGGGCAGGAGTCATGGTTTTTGTCCCACTTCGCTGTCTTCAGCCGGCAAATCATTCGCATGGGAAAAAAGGCAGAGCAGACCATGACTGTAGAGAGTATTATTTATGAGGCGGTGAATACACTCCTAAATTATGGTACATATGTGATTTTGGGCGTCTTTGTGTTGATGAAGTGGGTTTCCATCCAACATGCGCCCTTTTTTCTTGTGCTCTCATCTTGCCTTTTTTCCTCAGTTCAGGGATTCTATGACCTTAAAATGGCCTCTTACGAGGTCCAGTGCGCCGCTCAGCGCCTGACACCACAGAAATTGTATGCACCAACGGTTAAGGCGCTGGAACCGCCAGTACTCCTCCAGACAGAAAACGTCCATATGAGCTATGAGGAGAAACAGGTACTCTGCGGTGTGTCACTCTCTATCAGGCAGGGAGAGAAGATCCTTCTGTCCGGAGCCAACGGAAGCGGTAAATCGACACTGCTGCGCATCCTGCTCGGCATGGAAGCACCCAACCAGGGTGATGTGATCTATGCGGAGCGCCTGATGAATCGGAAAATGTCCATCGCTTTTCTGCTTCAGGAGGACATGCCACTGTCATTTACCGGCACGGAACTCGTACAGGCCCTGTCTACAGGGGAAAAGGTCGATTCTGCGTTGCTTCAGGAGAGCCTGGAGAGTTTCGAATTGACCGCTTCGGACCTGGACGCACCTCTATCCCAATTGTCTGCCGGGCAACGGCAGAAATTCTATCTGTCTGTGGCTCTATCTGGCAGATCAGAGCTCCTGATACTGGACGAACCAACCAACCATCTGGACGCCAGAAGCATTTCGTGTTTGTCCCAGTATCTGTGTCGTTGTGAGCAGACGGTGTTGATGTGCAGCCATGACCGCACCTTGAAGGTACCCTGGGATCGTGTAATGGAGGTGAGGGAGGGAATAATTCATTGAACTCATACACCGCGTCTCCTTGGAAGAAGGAGATCAGCCGGGACTGTCTGCGACACATGAGTGGGGCAGTCTCTGTGCGCTTTTTTTTGGATCTGACGGCACTAGCCGTGCCCTCCGCAACTGCCGGAATAATTGGGGATATGACAGACAGCCTCTTGCTCCTTCGGACAGATGAGATAATGAGCAGACTGCCGCTCTTTCTTGTGGCGCTGGCCATCAATGTTGCAGGTGTTCCTCTGCTCCAGCTGTTGGAAAACCTTCTGTTGACGGTAAACGGGTTTTCTTACGACCGATATCTGGTTGCCCGCTATCTGCGACTGCCTCTGTCACAGACCCAGCAGTACGATCCCAGCGTCGTTGTGACCCGCTGTGAGACGGATGTCACCAACTACTACTTTCATCAGATTTATCGCTTTACGCGGCCACTTGTCCTGGCTCTGTATTTTCTGTTTTTGGGGATTACGGTCTGGCAGAAGCAGTATCCTGTGGGGCTTGTTGCCCTGTTAAGTCTTGCCGCTTTTCCAGTCCTGCATGCAAACCGCGTGGGAAAAAGCGCTTCACGCCTTACAGCAGAGAGTGCGCAATATCAGGAGGAGCGACGGGCTTTGGAACATATGCTGTTTCAGGGCCAACACTTTTTGCGGGACTACGATTTGATGGATTGCTCCCTGCAAAAGGCGGACAAGCTCTTTCGACGGTATATGGATCACTCCGGGAGAAAGATGGCTTCGCTGAAAGTTATTAATAGCCTTGTTTCCCTCCTGGGCGGATACCTCGTTCAGATAATTATTCTGATCGCAGGATCGATCCTCATCGCTTTTGGCCAATGCACCGCCGGCGCTTTGCTGGCCTGCACCCTGCTCCTGCCGTCCATCACCAAGGCATGTACCTACGCCACGGAGTGGGTTCTGGCTGTCCGAGCCGAACCGGAAGATCAAAAGCGCATGGAATTTTTTTATGGCGAAATAGAGCCGGAGGAGGACGATAGCGTGCAGCATGTCCAGGCACTCCAGATTCGAAACGTCACATTTTCATATCCGGGGAATACTCAATCCGTCCTGAAGAATATCAGCTTCAATATACCTGCGTCCGGCTGTGTTTGGCTGCGCGGTGACAATGGGAGCGGTAAGAGTACTCTTCTGTCTTTGCTGTGTGGTCTGCATGCGCCTTCCAGCGGACAGATTCTCCGAGATGGGCAGCCCATCTCCAGTTCTGCGCTGCGGCGCATCACCGCCTATCAGGAGCAGACGGGAGCCATTTTTTCCGTTAGCATTGGCGAAAATCTGTTCGCGCCTTCTGTCCCACAGGAAGAGCAGGTTCGGCTGATGAAAGAATTGGGTCTGCAAAAGCCGCTTGACTACGCTGTTGCACCACAAGGCGCAAACCTCTCACCGGGAGAACGAAAAAAAATACTACTGGGGCGAGCGCTGCTGAAAAACGCACCATTTCTGGTTCTGGATGAGCCAGACAATCATTTGGATCCTGCGGCCCGTGCAGCTTTAAAGCGGCTTCTGCGGCAACGCCGGAGCGGAATCGTGCTGGTATCCCATCAGCCTCCCGCATCCGGTGAAGACGGACTGCCAGTCACAGCTGTTCTTGACATGAAAAAAAGACCATGACTGCTCAACCATCAGCTCCTGATGTCCCAGGCAGCCAACCCCATGCCACTGCCGGAGACAGGAGCCTGAATCACCAAATTTCGAGTTTCAATCGTTTCTCTCCTCCCACTCCTCGGCCAGACAGAAACCAAAGAGAATTGATTTCTTACAATTCTATAAAAATCATCAGAATGCGGATTTTCACTTTACAGACTGGGGAAACTGTGATAAAATACATGAATGGCAGGAGCTTCAACCCCAGTGATAAGGTTAAATTGACAAAAAATATACATAGTGAAGGAGAGAACAGTCATCATGGGAAGAAAATTGAAGTCCATGGACGGCAATAACGCGGCGGCGTATGTGTCTTACGCGTTTACCGAGGTTGCGGGCATCTACCCGATCACCCCGTCGAGCCCCATGGCAGATTACGTTGACCAGTGGGCCGCCGCCGGTCAGAAGAACATTTTCGGTACGACAGTAAAGGTCGTGGAGATGCAGTCCGAGGGAGGCGCTTCCGGAACGGTTCACGGGTCGTTGGCAGCCGGCGCGCTGACAACAACTTATACGGCGTCCCAGGGTCTGCTGCTCATGATACCCAACATGTACAAGATTGCCGGGGAGCTGCTCCCGTGCGTGTTTCATGTCTCCGCGCGTGCAGTGGCGAGCCACGCTCTGAACATCTTCGGCGATCACTCTGACGTGATGGCCTGCCGTCAGACCGGATTTGCCATGCTGGCAGAGGGTAACGTGCAGGAGGTTATGGATCTGGCGCCGGTGGCTCATCTTGCTGCAATCAAGGGCCGGGTTCCATTTATTAACTTCTTTGACGGTTTCCGTACCTCCCATGAGATACAGAAGATTGCTGTCTGGGATTACAGCGATCTGGCAGAGATGTGCGACATGGATGCTGTTGAGGCGTTCAGAAAGCATGCGCTCAACCCGGAGCGCCCGGCAATGCGCGGCTCACACGAGAATGGAGACATATTCTTCCAGCACCGCGAGGCGTGCAACAAGTATTATGAGGCGCTGCCAGCAGTTGTTGAGGAGTATATGGGCAAGATCAACGCAAAGCTTGGGACAGATTACCAGCTCTTCAACTACTATGGCGCTCCTGACGCGGACCGCGTTATAGTGGCGATGGGTTCGATCTGCGATGTGAGCGAGGAGGTCATTGACTATCTGAATGCCCACGGGGAGAAGGTCGGCCTCATCAAGGTACGTCTCTACCGTCCGTTTGCAACGGAGAAATTCCTGGCCGCTATTCCAAAGACTGCCAAGAAGATTGCTGTTCTGGATCGGACAAAGGAGCCAGGCGCGATGGGCGAGCCGCTCTATATGGACGTAGTTGGCGCAATAGCCAATGCCGGCTTGGATGTGGCAGTCATCGGCGGTCGGTACGGACTGGGCAGTAAGGACACACCGCCGGCCTCCGTTTTTGCAGTCTATGACGAGCTTAAAAAGGACAATCCGAAACGTCAGTTCACTATTGGGATCGTTGACGATGTGACGAACATGTCCCTTCCTGAGAAGTCAAGGGAGGAAACACCCAATACCGCAGCAGAAGGAACCATCGAATGCAAGTTCTGGGGTCTGGGCGGTGACGGAACTGTTGGCGCAAACAAGAACTCCATCAAGATCATAGGCGATTATACTGATAAGTATGTTCAGGCTTACTTCCAGTACGACTCGAAGAAGACAGGCGGAGTGACGATCTCGCATCTCCGTTTTGGCGACAAGCCAATCAAGAGCCCATATTACATAAATAAGGCGGACTTCGTGGCGTGCCATAACCCGTCCTATGTGACGAAGGGCTACAAGATGGTCAACGACGTGAAACCTGGCGGCGTGTTTATGATCAACTGCCAGTGGAACGAGGAGGAGCTGTCCAAGCACCTCAACGCTGAGGCGAAGCGATATATTGCCAGGAATAACATTCAGCTCTACACTATAAATGCTATTGACCTTGCCATTGAAATTGGCATGGGCAAACGCACAAATACTATTCTCCAGTCAGCGTTCTTCACTCTTGCGAAGGTTATGCCTCAGGAGGAAGCCATCCAGCATATGAAGGATGCCGCAACCAAGTCCTACTCCAAGAAGGGCATGGATATAGTGGAGATGAACCACAAGGCCATAGATGCCGGTGCGACTGCTTTCAAGAAGATCGACGTACCTGCTGAGTGGGCGAATGCCGTGGATGAGGACAATTCCGTCGTCTACGAGGGGAAGCCTGAGCTTATCAAGCAGGTGCAGGAGATTATGGAGCCTGTTGGCAGGATGGACGGAGACAGTCTGCCCGTATCCGCTTTCGTGCCGCATGTTGACGGTCAGTTCGAGCAGGGCGCAGCGGCCTATGAGAAGCGCGGTGTAGCCGTCTCTGTGCCGACCTGGAATGCGGAGAAGTGCGTACAGTGTAATAACTGCGCGTATGTCTGCCCACATGCTACGATTCGTCCGTTCGCGATGACTGCTGAGGAGGCAGCCGCCGCTCCTGAGGTAATTAAGACCGCCGAGGTGAAGGCCGGGAAGGGCAAGGGTATATACAAATATACGATGGCTATCTCCCCGTTGGACTGCATGGGCTGTGGAGTATGTATCGGACAGTGTCCCACCGGTGCGCTCACCATGGTGGCACAGGAGCAGGAGCTTCCGCAGCAGGATGTATTCAATTACTGTGTCGCTAAGGTTGCTGACAAGCCAGATATGCAGGACAATACTGTTAAGGGAAGTCAGTTCAGGAAGCCTATGCTGGAGTTCTCTGGTTCATGCGCGGGTTGTGCGGAGACAAGCTATGCACGACTTGTCACGCAGCTTTTTGGTGACAGGATGTACATTTCCAATGCCACAGGCTGCTCGTCTATCTGGGGTGGGCCGGCTGCCACGAGTCCGTACTGTGCAAACAGCGAAGGTCATGGTCCGGCGTGGTCCAATTCTCTGTTTGAGGATAACGCTGAACACGGCCTTGGAATGTATCTTGGTCAGAACGCCATCCGTAATGCACTTGCAGAGAAGACCAAGGCTCTGGTTGCGGCTGATGGAACTGCACCTGAGCTGAAGGAGGCCGCTCAGAAGTGGCTTGACACGATGCAGGATGGAGAGGCCAACAAGGAGGCCACTCGTGCCTATGTTGCAGCGCTGAGCGGAGATTCCAGCAGCCTGGCTGCAGAGATACTTGGTAAGAAGGAGTATCTCAGCAAGAAGTCCGTGTGGATATTCGGCGGCGACGGCTGGGCTTACGACATCGGCTTCGGCGGTGTTGACCATGTGCTTGCCTCGGGCAACGATGTAAACATCTTTGTATTTGATACAGAGGTTTATTCCAACACCGGCGGACAGGCGTCCAAGGCGTCCAACATTGGCCAGGTGGCGCAGTTTGCAGCAGCTGGTAAGGAAATCAAGAAGAAGAGCCTTGCGGAAATAGCCATGAGCTATGGATACATCTATGTAGCTCAGGTTGCCATGGGTGCGAATCCCGCGCAGACTGTCAAGGCAATTGCGGAGGCTGAGGCGTATCATGGACCGTCTCTCATAATTGGCTATGCACCCTGTGAGATGCACAGCATAAAGGGCGGTATGGTCAACTGCCAGAAAGAGATGAAGAAGGCTGTTGACTGTGGTTATTGGAATCTGTTCCGCTTCAACCCTGAAGCTGAGAAGGGCAAGAAGTTTGTCCTTGACTCCAAGGCTCCCGCCGGCGGATATCAGGAATTCCTGATGAACGAGGCCAGATACAGTCGGCTCACCCGCGAGTTCCCGGAGCGTGCAACAGTTCTCTTTGAGAAGAACGAAAAGTCCGCGATGGATCGTTATGAGCATCTGAAGAGGCTGGTTAGTATGTACTCTGAGGAGTAATACGTAAAGGCAGAGCAGAAAACGAAGCCTTTCTGCTTTCTGCTTGAAAAAGTTTAAATATCTCTGTGAACAGTATGGAGCAATGGGGGACACATCACGAGCAGGTACCCCCATTGCTTTTTTAACGAAAATGAGATATGGAATATTTTCAGCGGTGCAGGACGGCTTAAAAAGGAAAGCGTGAAGCAGGGATGAGCATCTGGTATGGATCTGAGGTGGGCGTCATGAATGATTACTGCACTCTTTCTGCAGAATACAGGAAAGAGGCATTCCGCTATGTCAAGTGTCTGCGTGGCGCCACCAAAATTGAGAAAACAACTGAGAAAAGAATCAGCGAACTTCGTGAGGCGGAGAACGAAGATGATGTCTGGGAGTTGGAAGATATTGTCAGGCAGCATCGCAGGTGCAGCTTCTGCGGAAATCGTGAGACAGACGGGCGCGTTCTTTTTGTAGGAAAAATAAGTAGTGAAGTGAGTATCTGTGATGAATGTGTCAGGGAAATAATCGGAAGAAGTGAAAACGGGTCCGAAGAACCCAGCGAGCAATTCCAGAACCAGGATGAGATGTAATATTAAGGGAGCTTTAAAAAACAGGCAAAGTGATTTGCCGGAGGTTCAGGGAAGTTTAAGATGGATTGGCGAGAGCGATTTGCGAGAGCATTTCGCGAAAGAGGCGCGAGAACGCGTAAATAATCCATGTGCCTGAGGACCAACCGACCGAGCCGGTGAGGATGCCGCGGACGGTTTATTTGTGGTTTCTCAGAGTACCAGGATACAGGGAGACAGAATTGTGGGTGTAATGTACGAGGACGAAGAAGAATTCCTGAATGCTTACCGTAGCCTTCCGAATGCATACCAGTGTGACGCGGAACGATATGTGAAAACCCTTACAATTGCGAACCAGTTGGAACAGCAGACGCTGGAACGTATCAGAGAGCTGAGAGCAGCAGAAGCATTTTGTGATGCACGTGAAGTGGAGCCGCTTGTTGGGTTTGAACGAAGATGCTGTTTCTGTGGGAGCAAGGAGGAGGATGGACGTCTGCTATATTTGGGAATTGGAAAAGATAACGCTATTATCTGCGATAAATGCGTGCGTATCTGTATGGCAATGTTAGATGGTAACGGAGCCGAAATCCAGGAACGGCGGGAAAAGTCTAAAAACGGCTCGAAGAAAAAGAAAAAGCCTACGAAGCCGGATTCGTGGATACTGCCATCATCCGGTAAAGAAGAATTGGTGATCAGGCGCTGGGATGTGTAGAATTGGACCATCGTGACAGGAAACCTTCCCCCGGACGGCAAATAAACCGAAACCACGGGTAAGATGACCTGCCAGAACGTGGAGGTCTGGTAATACCCAGGGGAGCCGCGTTAAGCTCTGCGAAGAACTTCTCAATTCGACTAGCCTCTTTTCGCGGAAGACAGGAGCCTTCCAGGTAGATGAGTCAATGTGGGTAGTTCGGCAGTCTGAAAACAGGGAAGCTCTGAACAAACCAGCGAAGGTGATTTGCGAGAAAATTTTTGCTAGAAAAAGTCTGCGGGTGTATCAAAAACGCCCGCAGACTTTTTTTGGTATGAGAGCCAAGCCGTCAGTCTGTAGGATGGATTAACACTACTATGCACTCGGCTCTTTGAACCGGATATAAAATAAAGGCGCTAAGCTGATGAGCGCCCTTTGGGGGGAGCAGCTAAAGCGCTGCGAACTGCATAAATGCCTCTCAAAAGGGAGCCTCCATACGTTTTACAAAAAAGTATACTTTTTTGCAAGCAATTATTTGCATAATTTGTCATTCGTTTTACCGCCAAATTTTGTAAAAAAATGCGTTGTAATCCAGTAAATTTTGTGGTAATCTTACAAAAGGTGAGGTGTGCAAACTGGGTTGCAAAAAAGTATGATTTTTGGCAAATTGCATGGGGGGTGATCAGGGTGATGCC
>CAYPMJ010000031.1:0-17935 GCA_964411785.1 uncultured Oscillospiraceae bacterium | reverse complement strand
TTCCCCATCTCTCTTTCGTAAACCGAACGCGTCTGACAGATGCTAATTTCGTAATTCAGGTCTCAATCTGTTTTACGAACACCTGTCTGAACGCCGGGCAGGAATAAAAATTGTGAAAATCTGTATAATCCAGCCTCTTACGGGCAAAGATACTTTCGTGCATGACGCAGGGCGGCGCCCTGCAAAATGAGATGAGATGACGGAGGTAACTTGGATGCACGAGAAGAAAAGCTTTGCCGAGTGTGCTGAAAAGTTCCTGAGCGGAAAGGGCTTCTACATAGTCCTTTTCGTCTGCATCGCCGTGATAGGCGTCTCCGCGTGGCTCCTGATGTTTTCGGAGTTCTCGCCGCTGAGCCTTAATGACGATGCTGAGGGGAGCTATGTACCGGCAATGGTTGACGCCGACGCGGAGGTCTCCGCGCCGACAGATCTCCACAGCAGTGAGAACGACGGCGACGGCGACAGCGGGACCGGCGAGACGACGCCCCCGGAGGGGACGGATGCCGGGGAGGAAAAGCAGAGTGGTGCGCTGACCGTGGTAGACGATCCGCCGGAGCCTGAGCAGACAGAAAAAACCGATACAAAGCCCGCGGCGCAGCCTGATACCCAGATCGCAGCGCAGCCTGAGCCGCAGCCAGAGGCGGTGACACAGGCGGAAACATCAAAGACGGCGGATGAGCCGGAGGACGAGAGAACGGTTGAAGACCTGAGCTTCATATGGCCACTGGTCGGGAGCATATCGGTTCCGTATTCACCGGCTGCGCTTATCTATGACAGGACCATGGGCGACTGGAGGACTCACAGCGGAGTTGATATAGCCGCGCCACTAGGCACCAAGGTAGTGACCGCTGCCGACGGAACTGTAACTGAGGTATACAAGGATGTGATGTATGGGACGACGGTCGTCATTGACCACGGCGCGGGAGTAAGGACAAGCTATTCCAATCTTATGGAGGTTCCCACCGTCAGCGTCGGAGACTCAGTGACGCTGGGGTCAGTCATAGGAGCTGTGGGCGACACGGCGCTGTGCGAGACGGGAGAGGTCACTCATCTGCATTTTTCCGTCACGGTAAACGGTGAGAGCGCCGACCCCGGCGAGCTTATGCCATAAAACGATTTTTTAAGGGCTCAGCTGTCCGGCAAACTGCCACAGGACAGCTGAGCCCTTGAGCTTATTTCGAATCTGAGAGTGCGGAAACTATCCGATGGTGACGGAAACAGAGACATAATTTATGACCATGTGCAGAAATACCGGGCACCAGACGCTTCCGCCGTAATCATAACACCAGCCCAACACAAGTCCCGCGGGCAGGTACTGCAACAGATAGAGCAGCAGCACGGGGCTGAAGCTTCGAAGCAGATATTGCCAGAGGTGATAGAAGGAGAACAGCAGCGTAGACACCAGATAGGCCGCGACGCGGCTCCTTCGACGGATGGTTCCGAACACCACCCCCCGGAAGAGAGTCTCCTCAACCACCGGCGCGAGAAATACTCCCACGGCCAGCATGACGTTGGGATTAAGCTTTGTAGCCGCGCTGACGGCAGCGGAGTTGGGATTGACGAGCGATTCCAGAAGCGTGCTCAGCAGCAGATCTACAAGAAACGAAAGGACTATATATGCAAAGTATCCCACCACAACCGCCACAAGTGTGTTTATCAGATTCCCGCACATATTGGCGAAGGACTCCCGCCAGAAGCTGAACATGAATACCAGCAGGAAGAAGAAGCCCGTGATGTAATATATGAGGTTCAGCGTGGTGTCCCCGACGCTGAAGCCCAGCGCCGGGAACAGGTAGCTGTTCAGAAAATTCAGCAGAAACGGCATCGCGAAGATGTGTACAAATACATATACCCATCCCACTATGGCCTCAGTGTGGTTCATCGGGTGGTGAAAGCCTTCCTTTTTGTTTGCCATAACAAGTTCTCCAGTCTGTCAGGAGCTATTGTCACTCCTGAACTTTTTTCTTCAGCTTGAAAAGCAGGTTCAACGCCTCTATCGGCGTCATCGTCTCAAGGTTTGCCTCCCGCAGGGCCTCCGCCGCATCGTGCTCGGCTATGGACCCAAGGGAGATCTGCCCTTCGCTCTCTCTGACAGGCGCTTCCACGGGGGCGGGTGTCCCCTGGGACAGCTCAGCCAGGATAACCCTGGCCCTCTTTACCACGCTGTCCGGCACTCCCGCCAGGGCGGCAACCTCCACGCCGTAGCTGTCATCGGCGCCGCCGCGGACTATCTTGCGCAGGAAAATGACATCGTTCCCGCGCTTTTTTGCTGAAATGCTGTAGTTTCTGATGCCGGGAATCTCGCCCTCCAGCGCAGTCAGCTCATGGTAGTGAGTGGCAAACATGGTCTTCGCGCCAAGCCTGCGCCTGTTCACGCAGTATTCAATAACCGCCCGTGCTATGGCCATACCGTCATAGGTGGAGGTTCCGCGGCCTATTTCATCTAAAATGAGAAGGCTCCGGCTGGTGGCGTGCCTCAGTATCTCCGCGACCTCGCTCATTTCAACCATGAAGGTGGACATGCCGGCTCCCAGATCATCGGAAGCGCCTATCCGGGTGAACACCCGGTCAACGATGCCTATTGAGGCGCTTTTCGCGGGGACAAAGGAGCCCATCTGAGCCATAAGCACAATGAGAGCCGTCTGGCGCATGTACGTAGATTTTCCTGCCATGTTCGGGCCGGTTATTATCGCCGCCATGGAATCTCCGCAGTCCAGACATGTGTCATTAGGTACAAAAAGTGTATCCTTCTGCAGCTTCTCCACCATGGGATGGCGGCCGTCGCGGATAGATATCACGCCGTCGGCGCGTATCTCCGGCTTCACCCAGCCGTTATCCGCCGCAGCGTCAGCCAGCGAACAGAGCGCGTCCAGCGACGCTGCCTCGGAGGCGGTCTTCTGCACGCGCTCCACATGGGCGGCTATCCTGAGGCGGAGCGAATTGAAAAGCTCGTACTCCAGCTCCTGAAGCCGGTCGCCGGCTGTGAGGAGCTCCATTTCTAGGTTCTTTAATTCCTCGGTTATAAACCGCTCTCCGTTTACAAGCGTCTGCTTCCGTATGTAGTCCTCCGGAACATCCAGAGCCTGAGCGCGGGGTATCTCTATGTAATAGCCGAAAACCTTGTTGTAGCCCACCTTCAGCTTCTTCCCCGTACGGGCCTTCTCGCGGGCCTCTATGTCCGCCAGGGCCTGCTTGCTTCCGCCCAGCAGCGAACGGAGGTGATCCACCTCCTCGGAGTAGCCGTCCCGGATTATACCCCCGTCCCGGACGGAGAACGGCGGATCGTCACATATGGCCGCGTCAATCCACTCCCGTATATCCTGAAGCTGGTCCATGTCATGTATCTCCCGGAGAAGCTGGGAGCTCTTGCCGTCCAGAAGCTCCACAACAGACGGCAGAACTGAGGCGGAGGCCCTCAGCGCAGCGAGATCCCTGCCGTTTGCCGATCCGAAGACGATCTTTCCCACGATCCGTTCAAGATCCCCCACGCCGCGAAGCGTCCTTTGCAGCTCTGAGCGCTTCACATTGTCGGAGAACAGATCTTCCACGGCCGCCAGCCTTCGCTCTATGGCTGCGGGCGTCAGAAGGGGCCTTGATACCCAGGAGCGAAGGAGCCTTGCTCCCATGGGCGTCTTTGTCCGGTCAAGTATCCAGAGCAGACTTCCGTGCTTCTCCTGCTGCCTGAGGGAATTAAGAAGCTCCAGATTCCGTATCGTCTGGAGGTCAAGCTCCATGTACTTTCCGCCGGTGTAGAGCTCCAGCTTCTTAAGATGCGCAAGATTTCCCTTCTGCGTCTCAGTGAGGTATTGGAGCAGCGCACCCAGCGCCCTGACAATCTGCGGCTCGCAGCCGAGGCCCAGCTCATCAAGCGACCGGGCCTTGAACTGTCTGCACACCCATTCCGTGTCCTGCGGATACTGGAAGAGCGGCTCCATTATCTCTATCATGCAATTAAGCTTCTCACGGAGCATATATTCTATGCCGCTGTCGCCTCCGGCCTTGAAGTTAAGCACAGCCTCGGAGGGGGAGAAGCGCACCAGCTCATTTATAACCCCGGAGCCCTCTTCCGTGGGGAAGGAACGGGCACAGAGCTCGCCTGTGGAGACGTCCACAAAGCAGACAGCAGTACCCAGATCATCCCTGCATATGGAGCACAGATAATTTGAGCGCCCGTCCTCCAGCATGGATGACTCCATGATGGTCCCCGGCGTCACCACCCGGATTATGTCCCTGTCCACAAGTCCCTTGGCTGTGGCAGGGTCCTCCGTCTGCTCACATATGGCGACCTTGTAGCCCTTGCCAATGAGGCGGGCGATGTATGTCTCCGCAGAGTGGAATGGCACGCCGCACATGGGGACCTGCTCCTCAGGGGGCTTGTTCCTGTCCCTGGTGGTCAGCGTGAGGTCCAGTTCTCTGGAGACAGTCCTGGCGTCATCCGAGAACATCTCATAAAAATCCCCCAGCCGGAAAAACAGAATGCAGTCGGAATTCTTCTGCTTGATGGCCTGGTATTGCCTCATCATGGGGGTAAGCTCAGACATTTTCTTATCTCCTTTTCCTGGGAAACTCATAAAAAATGCGTCATCGGCGCTTTGCGCATCATTTCCGCGGGGACGCGCTCTCAAGCCTGAAATGCTTAAGATGTCTCTGCCTCATAGCCTTACTTACGAAAAATCTGCCGCAAATCGCTCCACATGGACATTTATTGAAAGGGCTTCCCTGAGCATGTCTCCGATGCGCGCCGGCCACGGAGATTATTCTTCAGCTGCTTTCTGCGGGTGCCCTGCCGCGCCGGACTGTCCGCAGGGGTAGAGCTCCCCGGCGAGCGCCCACGTGCTGCTTCCGGTTATTCTTATATTCACAAAGGAGCCGATGAGATCCCTCTCTCCGCAAAACCTCACAAGTCTGCCGCCGTTGGTGCGGCCTGTCAGGACATCCCCATCCACCCCGTCTGCAAGCACGCGCTGAACGGAGCCTATAAGGGCCGAGTGCTTTTCAGAGGAGATCCGGTTCTGAAGCGCCACCAGCCTGTCAAACCGGCGCTGCTTATCCGCCCTTGTGAAGGGGTCTGGCATGGAGGCGGCGGGCGTTCCGGTGCGTTTTGAGTAGATAAAGGTGAAAAGCGCGTCGAACCTCACCTCCTCCACCAGGGACAGAGTCTCCTCAAATTCCTCCTCGGTCTCTCCGGGGAATCCGACGATGACATCGCTTGTGATCGTCACATCGGGCATGGCGCTCCTGGCCTTGTCTATCAGAGCAAGATAATCCTCCCTGCTGTAATGGCGGTTCATAGCCCTGAGAACGCGGCTGCTGCCGGACTGAAAGGGGAGGTGCAGCTGGTGGGCGGCCTTTCCGCACTCCGCCATGACTGAGAACAGCCGCTCGCCGGCGTCCTTGGGGTGACTCGTCATGAATCGTATGAGGAAATCCCCCGGTATGCCGTTTATACTGCGGATAAGCTCGGAAAAGTCTGTCTCAGATCCCAGATCCTTTCCATAGGAGTTCACATTCTGTCCCAGAAGGGTTATATCTCTCACACCGGAACGGACAAGCTCTTCAGCTTCCCTGATAATATCATCCGGTCTGCGGGAGCGCTCACGGCCACGGACATATGGGACAATGCAGTAGGAGCAGAAGTTGTTGCACCCGTACATGACCGAGAGCCACGCCTTTACCCCGCCGTCCCTGAGCACAGGGAGGCCCTCGGCAATGGCCCCCTCGGAGGCGTCGACGTCGAAGACGCGCTCCCGCCCGTCCAATGCACGCTCCAGAAGCTCCGGAAATCGCCACAGCGCGTGCGGGCCGAACACCAGTCCGACGTTGCGGTAGGAGGCCTTCAGCCTCTCAACGACGCCGGACTCCTGCGCCATGCAGCCGCAAAGAGCCACAAGCTGCTCAGGCTTATCCCTCTTCGCGTGAGTGAGAGCGCCCAGGTTCCCAAGGACGCGCTGTTCAGCGTGCTCCCGGACGGCGCAGGTGTTGAGTATTATGACATCCGCCTCGCGCTCTGAGTCCGCGAAGGCGTAGCCCATCCTGGCAAGCATTCCGCGGAGCTTCTCACTGTCGGCCTCATTCTGCTGGCAGCCGTAGGTGAGGACAAGCGCCTTCGGCGGCGCGGAAAGCGACATGGAGCGCTCCCTCACGCGCTCCATGACGCGTTCCTGTCGGGAAAGCTCCTCAGCGGGTATCTCTTTTCTCTGATAGCTCACGGCCTTCCTCCGCCTTCTTCAAAAAAATTTAAAAATGTCAGGTGTCATTTTACCAAATTTCTATAGAATTTACAACGGGCATCGTGTATAATTAAAAATAAATAAAGATGAATTCTCAACTCACGGGGGAGCGGTGTTCAAATGAAGCATCTGGTCATAGAGAAATCCGCCATCAAGTCCAACCTTGCGGTGGTAAAGGAGCGGGCAAGGGGCGTGGATATCTATGCTGACATGACGGGCGACGCGTTCGGCATGGGACTTATTCCGACGGCGCGGGTGCTCAGGGACGAGGGGGTGCGCACCTTCGCGGTCTCTGAGCCCAATGACGCGGACGCTCTGCGCTCAGCCGGTTTTACCGAGGAGCGGCTCATGATGCTCCGCAGCACCGCCGACAGCGAGGAGCTGAGACGCCTTGTGGAGCTGAACGTCATCTGCACGGTCGGCTCCTCTGACGCCGCCGTGGCGCTCAACGGAATTGCGGAGGCAAGGAAAACTGTCTGCGAGGTCCAGATAAAGATAGATACGGGCCTTGGCAGATATGGCTTTATGCCGTCGGAGCTGGACAAGGTATCGGAGATATTCAGATACATGCCAAAGCTGGCGGTTGTGGGGGTGTTCTCCACGTATGCGATGTCATGGAAGAGCAGGAAGGTCACACTTCAGCAGCTTCAGGTGTTTCAGGACACGCTCCAGAGGCTGCGGAGCATGGGCTATGAGGTGGGCTCCACACACATCTGCGACTCGGCAGCGCTCTTTAAATATAATCTGAGTCTTTTTGACGCGGTGCGGGTCGGCACAGCCCTGTCCGGCAGAGTGGTGGGAAACGCTGTCCCGGGCCTTACCAGAGTGGGGTACATAGAGGCAGGGGTGGAGGAGGTTGGATGGTTCCCCAAGGGCCACCGAGTCGGCTCGGAGGTCCTGAGACACCCCGCCAAGCTCGCGGTGCTGTCGGTGGGCTATTACCACGGCTTTGGAGTGAAACGCCAGGAGGAGGGACAGAGCTTCCTGGACTACCTGATGGCCTGGCGCGGGAAGCCGACCGTCCGCCTGGGCGGTCAGCGGGTCAGGATAATGGGGGAAATAGGCATGACACACACGATAGTGGACGTGACGAAGGTGGAGTGCCATGTGGGAGATGTGGCGATTATGGACGCGGATCCGGTGGATGTGAAGGGAATTCCGCGGGTATACAGGTGAGGAGCAGCTATGCCGAAAATATATGAGATGCCGTCCCACCTGGCGGACCTTATCGCCGCCGGAGAGGTGGTGGAGCGGCCCGGCTCCGTGGTGAAGGAGCTGACGGAGAACTCCATAGACGCGGGGGCGACCGTGGTCACCGTTGAGATAAGAAATGGCGGCATGTCCTCCATAAAAGTGACGGATAACGGCTGCGGCATCTCGAGCGGAGATGTGGAGCTGGCGTTTCTGCGCCACGCAACCTCAAAGCTGCGTGATGAGAGGGGACTTGAGGCCATAGGTACTCTGGGATTCCGCGGAGAGGCGCTGGCGGCAATAGCCTCAGTCTCCCGGGTAGAGCTTATCACCAGGGAGCGGGGCGCAGCTGAGGGGACGCGCCTCGTGCTGGATGGCGGAGTGAAGACGGCTCTTGCTCCGGCGGGCTGTCCGGACGGAACCGCGATAACAGTGAGGGATCTGTTTTTCAACACCCCTGCGAGGCTCAAGTTCATGAAGAACGATCGAGCGGAGGGTACCGCCGTCACGGCCGTCATGCTGCGCATGGCGCTCTCTCATCCGGAGGTGTCGTTCCGGTACCTGCGGGATGGAAAGGAGGAGCTTCACACGCCGGGTGACGGCAGAATGGAATCGGCGGTGTACTGCACGCTTGGACGTGAGCTGGCGCAGGAGCTGCTGCCGGCATCCGGGGAGGGGGAGGGCATCAAGGTGTCCGGTTTCGTCTCCACGCCGGCTGCGGCGCGAGGCAACAGGTCCTGGCAGTTCTTTTTTGTAAATGGCAGGTTTATCCGGTCAAAGGCGCTGCAATCGTCGCTGGAGGAGGCCTACAGAAACTCGCTGTTTACCGGCAGATATCCGGTGTGCATTCTGAATCTTGAGACAGGGCTTTCAAAGGTTGATGTGAATGTACACCCCACCAAGATGGAGGTGCGCTTCGCCGACGAGAGAGCCGCTGCCGGGGCTGTATACTGGGCTGCCAAGGGCGCCCTTGAGCGTGAGAGCGCCCCGCCTAAGCTTACGATCCCAAAGGAGCTTCTGCGCAGCGGCGGGAACGCGTCGGGAAGGGCAGCGGACGTCTCGCCCGCGCCGGGAGCAGTCGGCACAGTTAAACCACGGGAGGATTTTTTCAGGACCGTGCAGGCGGAGAGCTTTCGCTCCAATGGCGGCGGACATGCCGGGAGCATGGCTCTGCGGGAGAGACCGAGCGCTTACATAGGCAGGGAGCAGACAGAGCTCCCGCTCCCGCGCACTGAGGGTCTGAGGCGGGACAGTGCGCCCGGGCCGTTGGAAGATGAGACGGCCCGGCAGGGCGGAAGCTCTCCTCCGCAGACGGGCGGAGCCCGTAAGGCCGCACAGGAGAAGCTCAGCGCTGAGACAGAGATGAATTTCCGGTATGTGGGAGAGGCACTGGATACCTACCTCATAGCGGAGAAGGACGGGAGTATTTTTCTTATAGACAAACACGCCGCGCACGAGAGACTGCTTTTTGACCGCCTGAAGGCGGGGGAGGAGAAACCGTGCGGACAGCTGCTCATGACTCCGGCAGTCTGTCAGGTGGGGGAGGACGACGCGTCGGTTCTCCTGGCCGAGGCTGACCTTCTGAGAGAGTACGGCTTTGAACTGGATGATTTTGGCGGAGGGGCAGTGGCACTGCGGCAGCTGCCGCAGGATATTGACCCGACGGAGCCGACGGCGCTTCTTGAGGAGCTTGCGGACAAGCTTCGCGCGGGAGGGCGAAGGGATCTTGATGCCATGCGTGACGGTGTGCTCCACACCATAGCCTGTAAGGCGGCCATAAAAGCCGGACGGCGCTCAGAGCCGGAGGAGGTATATGGACTTATCGCCAGGGTGCTCTCCGGTGAGATCCGCTACTGCCCGCACGGCAGACCGGTTTCAATGGAGCTTACGCAGACGCAGCTTGATAAATGCTTCAAGAGGGTGTAAAATGAGAGGGCTCGTCTATGTTGTCACAGGACCGACAGCCACGGGGAAGACAGAGCTCGGAGTAAGGCTGGCAAGGGCCGTCTCCGGGGAGGTCGTCTCAGCGGATTCGATGCAGGTGTACAGGTACATGGATATAGGCACGGCCAAGCCCACGGCTGAGGAGATGGGCGGAGTACCGCATCACATTATTGACTGCGTTCTGCCCACGGAGAGCTACTCGGCCGCGCGGTTTGTGAGTGAGGCTGCCGCCTGCTGTGATGGTCTTCTGGAGAGGGGCATAACGCCGGTGATAGTGGGCGGGACGGGACTTTATATAGACTCGCTGATCTCCGGCAGGGATTTTGCACCGGGCGGGGATATGAAGACGAGGGAAAAGTACTCGGCCATGTATGACAGGCTCGGCGGGGAGGCCATGCTTGAGATGCTCCGTGAACGGGACCCGGAGCGCGCCGGCAGACTCCACCCCAACGACAGGAAGCGTGTGGTGCGGGCACTGGAGGTCACGGAGCACGGCGGGACGATCTCGGAGCACGACCGCCAGACCAGGGCGAGACCGCCGAGATATGAGGCCAGAATAATAGTGCTTAATTACGAGGAGCGGGCGGAGCTTTACCGACGTATTGACGGGCGGGTAGACAGGATGATGGAGCGAGGACTTGTCGAAGAGGTCCGGATGCTGATGAGGATGGGTGTGCCCCGCTCCGCCACGGCAATGCAGGCCATAGGCTACAAGGAGCTTGCGGCCGCGATTGATGGCGAGACGACGGTGGAGGAGGCTGTGGAGAAGGTCAAAAGGGAGTCACGCAGATACGCAAAAAGGCAGATAAGCTGGTGCGGGAGATATGAGGACGCGCTCAGGATATATTGGGGAGACGCGCCGGATTTTGATAAAGCCGTTCCTGTTTCGACGCACTTTGCACAATGCGGGGTGTATGATAAGGCAGCTGGAATAAATTTACATATGAAGCGGGATACCGCTTCCGGAAAGGACGGCTCCACATGACCAAAACACAGAATTTACAGGACATTTTTCTGAATCAGGCGCGGAAAAAGGCGATGCCTCTCACGGTGTTTCTGATGAACGGGTTTCAGATGCGTGGGACGGTGACCGGCTTCGACAATTTTGTAGTGATCCTTGACAGCGACGGGAAGAATCAGATGATCTATAAGCACGCCATATCTACGGTGGCCCCGGCCAGACCGCTTGCCATTCCCGCGGAGCGGGAGGAGGAAGAGGAGCGGGAGCCGATGCTGCTGTAAAGGAGAGAGCGGACGGAGGAGAGAGAAAGCCGTCTGCTGGCAGACAGGAGGTGGTCCGATGGAGAGAAGTGATTCACTCATAAAGCTTGTGTCGATACTTGTCTTTGCGGCTGTCGCCGTGTACATAGCCTTCTCTCTTCTGGGCAGAAGCACTGAGCTGACCACTGTGGAGGCAGTCAGCATAGAGACGCGGGACAGCGTGACGACCACAGGCTATCTTGTGCGTGAGGAGGCCCCCATCACAGGCGCGTCGGACGGGGTGGAGATGTCGGCGGGGGACGGCGCCAAGGTCGCTGCGGGGGAAGTCGTGGCGATCCGGTACACCAGCGCAAGGTCACTGGAACGCGCCGAGCGCCTTCAGGAGCTTGAGCTGCGTATAAAGCAGCTGAACGCGCTGATGAGCGGCGTGACCAGGGAGGAGCTGGCAAACGAGAGTATCCTGGAGCTGTCCTCGTGCGTGTCGTCAGGAAAGCTGGACGAGCTCTACTCAATAGAGCAGGATATCAACGTGTACATAATAGCCGGCGAGAGCCTTGCCGCGGTGGACGAGGAAGAGCTGTCCGAGCTGGAGGATGAGCGCGAGACGCTTCTTAAGGCCGCGCAGCTCGACACGCAGTACATACGCACGGATGTGCCGGGCGTTTTCTCCCACACCACAGACGGGTTTGAAAACGTGAGTCCGGAGATGCTTGAGGACATACGCCCGAGCGATGTGGAGCAGCTTTTCAGCACGGCGCAGAGCACGTCGAGCAACATTGGAAAGCTCATCACGGATATAACGTGGTACTATGTGACGATTGTGGACGAGATGGACGCGGCCAAGCTGCGGGAGGGCTCCACAGCCACAGTGGAGTTCTCCCGCACCTACAGCGCCGTACTGTCGATGACAGTGGAGAGCGTGAGCCCGGTGGAGGATGGGCAGTGTGTCATCGTGTTCTCATGCGACAGGTATATGCAGGATGTGGCGGGGCTGAGGGATATGACTGCGGAGGTGGTCTTTGAACGCAGCAGCGGTATCCGGGTCCCCCGGGAGGCGGTCCATGTCGACGAGGACGGCAGCACATTTGTCTATATCCTGGAGGGACTGCGCGCCAAGAAGGTGAAAATCACCATGCAGGAGGAGATAGGGGACTCGTATATGGTCAGCTCCGGCGAGGGGCTGCGGGTGCGGGATCAGATAATAGTGCAGGCCAGGAACCTTTACGACGGCGCTGTGGTGGCGGAGTAACGGCACGAAGAGAGAACCAGGGAGGCGGACGCTTTGGGTTGCATTGCGGAAAATGCGAAGAGGGTGCTGGAGAGGGTGGCAAAGGCTTCCCTCTCAGCGGGGCTTCCGGAGGGGGGAGTCACGATTGTGGCCGCCTCCAAGATGAACGGGCTGGACGCCGTGCGGGAGGCATACGGTGCGGGGGTGCGCAGCTTTGGGGAAAATCGGGTCCAGGAGCTGGAGGAGAAGCTGAAACAGGGCGCGTATAACGGTGCGGCACTCCACTTCATAGGACATCTCCAGCGAAACAAGGTAAAGAATCTGGTGGGGCGCGTGGAGCTCATACAGTCAGTGGACTCCACAGAGCTTATACGCCTCATAGGCGCAAGAGCGGATGCACAGGGGATCACCCAGCGGGTCCTTCTGGAGGTCAACATCGCTGGGGAGGAGTCTAAGTCCGGCGTGCCGCCCCATAAATTGCCGGAGCTTCTTGACGCGGCGGAGGAAACCGCAGGTATACGTGTCTGCGGACTGATGGCGATACCGCCGGCGGGGCTGGAAGTTCGGGAAACAATGCTCTATTTTGCAAGAATGCGAAAGCTTTTTATTGACAGCGGCGAAAAAAAATACGATAATAGCAGCATGGACATTCTCTCCATGGGTATGAGCGCCGATTACGAGGAGGCGATACTCTGTGGGGCGAATATGGTCCGGGTGGGTACTGCTATATTTGGCAGACGCAGCTATGCATTGTAAAATGTAATGAAATGTTCCGAGATGTTCATATAAAATAAGGCAGGGAGAATGAGCATGGGTTTTTTAAGTGAACTGAAGAAGCTGGCGAAGCCTTACGACGATGAGGATGACGAGTTCGAGGACTTTACGCCAAAGGCGCCGGAAAAGATTCCTGTGACACCCAGGACGGCCGCACCCCAGCGCAACCCGTTTGCCGGGGAGGAGCGAAGGGATACAAATAAGGTCGTCAACATACACGCGACCACCCAGCTCCAGGTCGTGCTGGTGAAACCGGACAGGTTCGACGCGGCTGCGGAGATTGCCGACCATCTGCGTGAGAAGCGTACCGTGGTGCTGAACCTGGAGGATACTGAGAAGGACACGGCAAGACGCCTGATAGACTTTCTCTCAGGTGTGGCGTACGCCCAGGACGGGAAGATCAAGAAGGTGGCCGTGAAGACCTTTCTCATCACTCCCTACAATGTGGATCTGATAGGCGATCTGATCGACGAGCTGGAGAGCAACGGGCTGTATTTCTGAGGGACCTTGCAAGATGCGTCATAGGTGCATTTGGGATATTATCAGCAGGCGCTGCGCAGGCATTAAATGCACAGAGTTTTCTGCGCCGCCGCACCTCTCTCACGAGAGGACTTCCGCAGACAGGCTCCGGCGATTTGCTGTGAAGGCTCCGCATTCACGGTAAATTTCAAGTCAGGTAAGAGCTTCCATTGAGGCTGACAAAAAATAGAAAAGAACCGCACAGACAGAAAGGTTGGGTTTTGGGAATGCTTACACCGCAGGATATACAGGAGAAGGAATTTGGAAAGGCGGTATTTGGCGGCTATGACATGACCGCAGTGGACGACTTCCTTGAGGAGCTGCTTGAGAACTATACGTCCCTCTACAAGGAGAATGCGACGCTGAAATCGAAGCTGAAGGTACTGGTGGAGAAGGTTGAGGAATACCGTTCCACGGAGGACGCGATGCGGATGGCGCTGCTGACGGCGCAGAAGATGAGCGACGAGCTGATGGAGGAGACGCGGAAGAAGTGTGAAAAGATGCTGAACGATGCCGAGTCCAGCGCGGCGCGCAGCAGGGCGGACGTGAGCCGGGAGCTGGAGGACGAGAAGGCGCGTCTGAATGCCGCCAAGGAGAAGACAGCATCCTTTGTGAGCGCCTCCCGCAAGCTGGCGGACCAGTATATTCAGTTCATGGACAAGCTGGGAGAGGTGACAAAGAGCTTCGGGGGAACGCCGCAGGAGGCTCCGGCGGCCGAGAACGACCAGGTCCGATCCCCTGAGCCGGAGCCGGCGGGCTCATCTGCCGCCGCACGCGGGGGCGCTGCGCGCCAGCAGGTGCCGCCTCAGGCCGCAGACGATCAGGATATTGACGACGAGGAGACCGAGGAGGATACGGAGCGGGAGATAGAGAGCGTGGTTTCGGATGTCCTGTCCGAGAGCGACGCCTCAGCGGAGACGCGCCGCTTTGACGCGGAGGCGCTGCGCCGCGCTCAGGAGGCGGCGATGAACCGTTCCACCTGGGATGAGGAGGATGAGCTGGCCACGCCTCGGCCCAAGTTTGACTTTACCGATCTGAAATTCGGCCCCAATTACACCGAGGAAAAGAAAAAATAATATACAGGGGGAGAACGGCGCGTGGAGCCGCTCCTCCGGTATGTGAATGGAGAGAGATATGCCACAGGACTACAATGCGACAGTAAATCTGCCCAGAACAGAATTTCCCATGCGGGCGTCACTCCCGGCGAGAGAGCCGGCGATGCTGGAGCGCTGGGACAAATTGGATCTTTACCACAAGCTGTTGGAGAAGAATGAGGGGAAGCCTCTGTTTATCCTCCACGACGGGCCGCCGTTCTCAAACGGAAATCTGCATATGGGCCATGCGCTTAATAAGTGCATAAAGGATTTTATTGTCCGCTATAAGAGCATGACGGGATACAGGACGCCCTTTACACCCGGCTGGGATAACCACGGGATGCCCATTGAGTCAGCCATAATCAAGCAGCAGAAGCTGAACCGGAAGGCGATGAGCATTCCGGATTTCAGAAATGCGTGCCGGGAATTTGCCCAGAGGTTTGTGAATATTCAGAGGGATGGCTTCAAGCGCCTGGGTGTGCTTGCGGACTGGGACAGGCCGTATCTTACGATGGATCCCAAGTTCGAGGCCGAGGAAGTCAGAATATTCGGGAAGATGTACGAGAAAGGTTACATCTACAAGGGCAAGAAGCCGGTCTACTGGTGCCCAAATGACGAGACGGCTCTGGCGGAGGCGGAGATAGAGTATGCGGAGGACCCGGTCACCACGATTTATGTAAAATTCCGTGTGGTGAATGACCTCGGAGGAAAGCTGTCCTGCTACGCGCCGCTGGATAATATTTATTTTGTAATCTGGACCACAACCACGTGGACTATCCCGGGAAACCTGGCCATATGTCTTAACCCATCCTTCGACTATGACCTGGTTCGAGCTTCCAACGGGGAGAACTACATTATGGCGCGGGAGCTTGTAAGTCAGGTGCTGGCGAAGGCCGGCCTTCAGGCGGAGGAGACGCTGGCGACCTTCAAGGGAGCGGATCTGGAGCTGATGGAGGCGAGACACCCGCTCTATGACCAGAACTCGCTTGTGATACTGGGCGAGCATGTCACGCTGGATGCAGGTACAGGCTGCGTCCACACGGCCCCGGCCTATGGCGCGGATGACTTCAGTGTGTGCGCCAAGTATCCGCAGCTGCCGTCCGGACGGGATCTTGTGGTGAATGTGGACGACAGGGGACTGTTCACCGCTGCTGCCGGAAAATATGAGGGGCTGAACGTGCTGAAGGCTCACGAGCCGATATACAATGACCTTGCAGCCTACGGCGCAATACTTGCCTCAGAGAATATCACCCACTCCTACCCGCACTGCTGGCGGTGCAAAAAGCCGATAATATTCCGCGCCACAGATCAGTGGTTCTGCTCAGTGGAGGCGTTCAGGGATGAGGCAGTTGCGGCGGTGGATTCCGTACAGTGGATGCCTGAGTGGGGACATGACCGCATGGTGTCCATGATACGCGAGAGAGCGGACTGGTGCATCTCACGGCAGAGGCATTGGGGACTTCCGATACCCGTATTCTACTGCGAGAAATGCGGAAGGCCGATCTGCACCGGCGAGACCATTGAGAAGGTATCGGAGATCTTCCGCGAGCGTGGATCCAACGCGTGGTTCGAGCTTGATCCCGCGGAGCTTCTGCCGGATGGGTTTACCTGCCCGCACTGCGGTGGGGGGACCTTCACCAAGGAGACGGACACGCTTGACGGCTGGTTCGACTCCGGCTCCACCCACATTGCCTCGATGGAGCTTGATTCCCCGGGAGTGTGGCCGGCAGATCTGTATATGGAGGGGAACGACCAGTACAGAGGGTGGTTCCAGTCCAGTCTGCTCACCGCGGTGGCGGTGAGAGGCGCCGCTCCGTACCGCGCGTCCCTGACCCACGGCTGGACTGTGGACGGTGAAGGCAAGGCCATGCACAAGTCACAGGGGAACGGCGTCGATCCGGACGAGCTGTTTAAGAAGTATGGCGCGGACATTGTCAGGCTCTGGGCGGCGTCAGCGGATTACAGATTGGATATGCGCTGTTCGGAGACAATATTCAAGCAACTCTCGGATAAGTATCTGAAGATACGCAATACGGCCAGATTCATTCTCGGGAACCTGGAGGGCTTCGATCCGGACAGACCTGTGGCGTATGAGGATCTGCTTCCGCTGGACAGGTGGGCGCTGGTGAGGCTGGAGGATCTGGTATCCAGGTGCATCGCCTCCTATGAGAAATATGAGTTTCACGCTGTGACATATGCCATTCATAATTTCTGCGTAGTAGATATGTCCAGCTTCTATCTTGACATTATAAAGGACAGGCTTTATTGCGATGAGGCATCAGGCAGCTCCAGGCGCAGTGCGCAGACGGCCATATTTGAGATATTGGACGCGCTGGTTCGGCTGCTGGCCCCGATAATGGCATTTACCTCCGATGAAATATGGCAGGCAATGCCGCACAGAGCGGGGGATGACGTGAGACACGTCATGCTGAATGATATGCCGGCCCGGCACCCCGAGAGGAGCTTTACCCCGGAGGAAGCGGAGAGATGGCGTCTGCTCTCTGCGCTGAGGACAGATGTTCTGAAGGCTCTGGAGCTGAAGCGGGCTGAAAAGGTGATTGGAAAACCGCTTGACGCGGAAGTGACCATATACGTTTCCGAGGCCGCTGCCGCTGACTTTGAGAAGCTTGTGGGGTTTGATCTGGCGCGGATGTTCATTGTGTCCCGCGTACACACCGCGGGAGGAGCCGGCGAGGGGATACAGGGGGAGAGCTTCCCGGGCGTGACGGTGGATGTGCGTCCATGTGAACACGCAAGGTGCGCTCGCTGCTGGACCCGCGATGAGACAGTTGGCGAGGACACGGAGCACCCGGAGCTCTGCCGCCGGTGCGCGGCTGTTGTCAGAGGCATTCTTAAGTAAAAGAGCCGCGTGCTTTTCATAGAAAACGGACCCGCATGCGAAAAAACCGCCCGACGGGCGGCTTTTTCGTGTACATGCGGGCAGAAAGTGAGGCAACTATGCTGTATGTGCTGACGGCTGCGGCGGTATGCGGCCTTGATCAGCTTCTGAAGCTCTGGGTGAAGGCCAATGTGGATCTGGGGGCCAGCCGCACACTGATTCCCGGCATTCTGGGGATCACCAATGTCCGCAACACGGGGATGGCCTTTTCTCTGCTCAGCGACTACACGTGGCTTCTGGCTGTGCTCTCCATAGTGGTGACGGTTGGACTGTTTGTGGTGATCTTCCGCTTCGGGCTTCCGGGTGTTGAGCGATTTGCACTGTCACTGGTGGCCGGGGGAGCGGTGGGAAACGCGTTGGACAGGATCCTCCAGGGGTTTGTGGTGGACATGTTTGAGGTTCAGTTCGTACACTTTGCCGTGTTCAACCTGGCTGATGTGTTCATTGACGTGGGAGTGGTGCTGTTCTGCGTGCTGTATATTGTCCGTCAGTTCCGGGAGGAACGGCGCAGCCGCGGGGGAGAGCGGCTGAATACGGAGGGACCTGAGAGCCTGGACGGCGAGATGCCGGACCCGGAGCGGGAAGCGCCTGGTGAGAGCGAGGTCGGGGAGGGACAGCGTCATGATGATACGAGTGACGGTGTCTGAGGACACAGGGAGAGTAGATGCCCTGCTTGCAAGAGAGCTCCCGGAGCTTAGCAGAAGCTTTCTCCAGCGGCTGCTGGAGGAGGGGCGTGTGAGGCGCGGCGGCGAACCTGTCAGAAAGAGCTGCAGACCTTCGAAGGGGGACGAGTTCACCATTGATCTGCCCGAGCCGGAGACTGCGCAGGTGCAGG